>JAJEAQ010000741.1 GCA_022822685.1 Trichodesmium sp. jk18x7bins.61 | reverse complement strand
ATTGGTATAATTACGTTCCAGTGAGTAATTTTTTGAGCATCGAAACAAGAGGAGATTGCATGAGCGCTGAAATTCTAGAAATCCACAACAAGAATAAAAATCCTAATGCGGGTTTAGAACTCAGGCATTTTGACTTCACAGAAGGAGACGAAGTTTCTCTAGAGATGTTAGATCATCCCAATGTAAGTTTATGTTGCTTATATCCCGCCAATCGGCGGGTAATTTTTGTAGAAACTCCTGAAGGAATTGATCTGTATAAATTTCCCTTCATTCGCAATGCTCAATTTGAATACGCTCAAAGATTAATTGCTATTTCTCATGACGATCTGCATTAAATTGCCAGTCGTATTGAAGATCCAAATCAACGTTTAATTATCATTCACTATGTATCGCGCTGCGGTTCAACGTTAATGTGCAATATATTCAGACAATTGGAAAATTTTATCAGCTTTTCCGAGATGGATTTTTACCCATATTTGCGATTTGCGAAACGTATGGAAGTATTCCGATGAAGAAGCTCTGAAGTTGTTACAAAGCTGTACCCGGATTTGCTGTCAACAGCCCCACAAACGTTATATTATCAAGCCTAGGCATACAGGAATTTGTCTTGGGGATTGGATGTATCGCCTATTTCCAGATGCTAAAACCATTTTTCTCTATCGTATAGAAGACGATCCAAATTATTATAAAAATGTGAAACATATTCTCCCAAAATTTTATTGTGATGGAGACAAATAGAATGAAGAATACTTTAGCAAAAACTTAGCGGTTTTTATTTGGCTATTTCCGATGCAAAGCTATCTCGAACTTTACCAACAAGGAGTTCCCATGCAAGCTTTTCGTTATGAAGATTTAGAGAAAAATGCTCAAGAAATGATTACTGCTATTTTTCAATATTGTAACGTGCCACTATCAGAGGTCAATCGAGGTTTGCAAGCATTATCTGAAGATTCTCAACCAGGGAGTTATTAGGAGCTGCTCGCCAACAGCAACAGTTAAACTCAAATGACATTAAAGTAAGTCCTGAAAAAATTCGTCAGGTTTTACAAAAGCACCCGGAAATTGAAACATCCGATTTTATCGTTCCTGGAACTTTTATTTCATCTTCCTAATAGCATAAAACAGACAATCAACCTGTAAAAACTATAGAACCTATTTGACATCGGGAGCGTTTTGCTTTTACCGTACGTACGGATGTTCCATGGAACGTCCCTATATCACATAATCGTCACTCCCGCTTACCCCATCACTCATCAACAACCTTCGGCCCTCGGCAAGAGGCAAGAGGCAAAAGTACTGTTAAAAAAAAGAGTCCCTCGCAAACATGAAAGGTAGTGGGTTATACTAATTTGAAGTTGGTATAATATACAACTAATAATACCAAAATATTGCCAATTAAATTTCATTATCAAGAAGCAAAATCAAGGCAAATAATTACTGTATCAGGTATGGCGGATAAAAGATCATCACAAATTTTAATCTTTATCAAAAGATTTCATAGAAAATCTTAATTAATCTATTAACTGAAAATTACTGATTTGGATTTAGAATGATTGGTGAAGAGATTGATTAGCTATCTATGCAATCTCATATTTGGTGATCCAATATTTTTCATGGAGTATAAAATGGCAGCAAAGGATTACGGTGTTAGGCCTGAGAAGGTAGACGACATGTTACGATTAGTTGCGCTGGCTTCTGTTGCAGATCAGAACTCAAGTAGTCAGGAACAAGACTATATTACTTGGTTATTTAAATGTATGTTCGATTCTCCTGAACCTCATACTATGGATGTGATAAATCAAGTTATAAGTAGCCGCCCACAATATCACGACGAAAATTATCTTAGAACGATTTTGGATCAGTTAACAGGTACAGAAAAGTACTATACCTTTGCATTATGCAGTCAGGTTGGGGAAACAGATGGATTCACAAATACAGAAAAAGATTTTGTCCATTTATTATCAAACATAACAGGTATTCCACCTTTGATTCCAATGTAAACCTTTCTTTTCAATTGTAGTAGCGCGTTGATGGCTCAGAACAGAAAATTATAAATGGGAAGAGTAATGAGGAGTTGATCATAGATAAGATAAAAAATGTCAAAAATCTTACTCCTCCCCCCATCGTGTCTTATCTATCTCTTTCTTTGCTATATCAACCAAAGAAAAAGTGAGCCAAAAAAAGTGATTGAGGCTAAAGAATCTTCAGAGGAATATTAACTAGGGCTTGCTGAATAAGTGGGAAAAGGCGGTAATTTAACTTGCCTGGCAAAAAAATAAGCCCTCTCCCAATAAAGTCGCCTCAGAATAACAGCCCCAGATACACATCAAGTATTTAACAGACATTATAATCGCAGTCAACATAAAACCAACTCCAAACAACCAAACAACCAACACACAAACACAAACTCAAACCCCATAAACACCCTTCATGTAGGGAAGTCCCGAAAAAAAATAACTATTTTTAGGAGGCGCGGAGCCGCGTCGCCGCGTCGCCGCGGGAAAGAGCAGGAGCCGCGAGAGGCAGGGGCCGAATTACTGGTAGGGCAGAAGGGGAGAGAATTAGCCCCTACTCCCTACTCCCTACTCCCAATTCCCATACTAACTAGCTCAAAATCACCACAAAGCAATATAAATCAGCAGAAAAATCGAATTAGAATCAA
>JAJEAQ010000766.1 GCA_022822685.1 Trichodesmium sp. jk18x7bins.61 | reverse complement strand
AAAGCATCTAGTTCTTCCATCTATAAGTCCACTAACTTCTCTATCAGTTTCTCACATATGATTCCTGATTGCTATATTATATTAATGATTGGAAATAGATATATAGCAATTCTCAGATTGGTGAGATACAAAGTTATAGGTTTGAGAGAACAAAAAACAGAAAAGAAGAAAAAAGTGTATCTCAATAACTTGAGAAATGCTATATTCAATTTCAAATAAAATAGCTCATATTAACAATGAAAAATTATGACTGAAGCTAGAATAGCCCCCATCAGTACCGCAATTACAAAACCAGCAATTCAATATACAGTATCTATGCCTCATCCAGAATCCCATCTGTTTGAGGTAAGTCTGTGTGTGAGACTGGAAAAACTATTCTCTTCATTACAAAAATCTAAAAAACTGGATTTAAAAATGCCAGTATGGACGCCAGGCTCTTACTTAATCAGAGAATATGCTAAACACTTACAAGATTTCTCTGCTTACAGCGAAAATGAACGACCTTTACATTGGCAAAAACTTAGCAAAAATCATTGGCAAATAGAAACATTAGAAGTATCTGAAGTAATAGTTAAATACAGGATATTTGCTAATGAATTAACAGTGCGCACTAATCATTTAGACAGTACCCATGGTTATTTTAATGGTGCAGCTTTGTTCTTTTACATTCCTGGATTTGAGAAACATTCGATTTGGAGCACAATTATTCCACCTAAATCTGATTGGCAAGTAACTACATCTTTACCCAAGATTTCAGAGCCGCAAAATACGTTTGAAGCAGCAGATTTTGATACTTTAGTAGATAGCCCTTTTGAGATAGGTACTCATCAATTATATGAATTTGAAGTAGAAGGAAAAAAACATCAATTAGCTATTTGGGGAAAAGGTAATGCTAAACCACAAGCTCTAATTCCTGATCTGAAAAAAATTGTTGAGGTGGAAGCAGAATTTTTTGGTGGTTTGCCTTATGAAAAATATTTATTTCTTTTGCATCTATCTGGAACAGGTTTTGGAGGTTTAGAACATAAATTTAGTTGTTCTCTAAATTATCCTAGATTAGGTTTTAAGAATCAGGAAAAGCGTGACCGTTTCATGCAGTTAGTTGCTCATGAATTTTTCCATTTGTGGAATGTGAAGCGGATTCGACCGAAAGGTTTAGAAGTTTTTAATTATGAACAAGAAAACTACACACCTGTTCTATGGTTTTGTGAAGGTACAACCAGTTATTATGACTTGTTAATTCCTTTGAGAGCTGGTATCTATGATGTTCAAACTTTCTTGAAAGGATTAGGAAAAGAAATTACACAGTTACTAAAAACAAGAGGACGAAATGTACAACCAGTCAGTGAGGCTAGTTGGGATGCTTGGATTAAACTATATCGTCGAGATGCTAATAGCAATAACTGTCAGATTTCTTACTATTTAAAAGGAGCAATGATATCTTTATTGCTCGATTTGTTAATCCGAGAAAAACATGAAAATCAACGTTCATTGGATGATGTAATGCGCCGGATGTGGGAGAGATTTGGCAAGTTAGAAGTAGGCTTTACTCCTAAACAGCTACAAAGTGTAATTGAAGAGGTAGTAGAATTAGATTTGAGTGATTTCTTTGATAAATATATTAATGCTGTAGAGGAGTTACCTTTTGATGAGTATCTGAGACCTTTTGGATTAACACTTAAGAAAGAGGATAACGAATGGCCTAATTTGGGTATGAACGTTATTACTGAAAATGGTAGAGAAGTAATTAAATATGTAGAAGCAGACGGCCCTGCTCAGGTGGCGGGATTAGATGCGGGTAATGAGTTATTGGCAATAGATGGTTTTCGGGTTAGCGCAGATAAGTTGAGCGATCGGCTCAAAGATTATCAACCAGGTGAATCTATAGAAGTGACAGTGTTTCATCAAGATGAGCTTCGTACCTATAAAGTAATCCTAGCCACCCCTAGCCCCAGTAATTATCAAGTTGTCTCAGTGAAAGAGCCTACAACAAAACAAAAAGAAAAGTTGGCTGGCTGGTTGGGAGGAACGCTGTGACTAGAAAAATTGGGCAAGTATAGTCCTGTTAAGAATACTTTTGTTGATCTTAAAGTTGCAAATTAGTTTGGGAAAGATTCTGAAATTCTCATACCAAATTCATAATGTGAGTTCTCGCTCACAGAGCCTGACTAATGACTAATCTCAGCTAAATTGGTGTAGCGAAACTAAGTGAAATTAGTATAAACCATGCTCCGACTCAAGTATTGACCCACTAAAATTCTCTTTCTATTATTAATAACATCACTTTTAAGATAGCCAGATCAGGTTGACGAACATTTGCCTACCCTATAGTGTAGGCATTGCTGCTTGCTGTTTTTGGGGTTCAGTAGCTATTATGTTTGTTACCACAGTGGTAACTGAAAACTTGCTCAAGTCTTGTTTGAAACTGAAACTTGCTAACCATAGCAGCACAATTAATAGCGTCACTCAGACTTGAGAACTTTAAAGGAGTCTCAGGATTACCCTCGCTACAAACTAAATAAGCGTCACCAGCAAATTTAACTGATAACTTTTCCCCATAAATCCCCACTATTAGCATATTTATTATACAAAAAAATCATCTTATTATGGGATAATATTGTAAAAAATTTAAAATAACATCACCTATTTGGGTTACCCAAGTGGGGTATTTTTACTAACTACATAGTTATAGGTTAAAATCTAAGTCTAATGAATAGCTAGCAATTGAGGCAAAGTATATGGCAGTGCAACCACCACCACCTCCATCTATTACTCCTGGTCAGATGAATCTGCTGCGGATTGTTGCTCATATGGCATGGTCTGATGGACAGTTGGCAACAGAGGAAGTCGATCTAATGTTAAATCGATTTAGTAGTTTATTTGCTAAAGGGGAACAGCAGCAGCAGCAACTTAAAGAAGAATTAAGTGGTTATCTGATGCAAAATATTCCACTAGAGAAAGAATTAATTAACACACTAGACTTAGCAGAAAAGCAACTGGCACTAAGATTAGGTTATGAAGTAATCGCTTGTAGTGCTCGTACTCCTGATGAACCAAATATTAATGAAGAGGAAAAAGCTGCTTATCAAAATTTAAAGGAGTTGCTGGAACTTCCAGGAAATCTAGCAGAACTTATAGAAGGTCAAGTAAATGATGAACTTAAGCAGCAAGAGGGGATAATTGATATGATGACTCGCGATCTGGAGAAGTTTATACAAAGTTAATGACTTGGGTGAATTACTCTCTTTTACTTTCTTGGAATGAGGAAGTAACTGAGGGTATATATTGATTAGTTAATACTATAAACATTTAGGGAAGTTAATTGACATACTCACTCCGTGGCGCTGACGCGACAACGCGGGATTCTTCTTTACATGTGGCGAGGTGGCTCAACATGCATGGGTCAACTTTTATGAGGCGCTTACCCAATTTCCATGCTACATATTCTAATATTTGTCGGGCACTGGCCAAAAGCTGCATCTGGCCAAGACTTATTCTACCCTGATTTCCCTGACTATTCATTAGGTAAAAACTGACCATTCTCTCCCTGCTTGGCAATAATCGTCTAATTAGATTAGATATTGCCTTCAATGAATATATTGGCAGAAAACAAATGAGCAGCTAGTTTGAATTGCCAGTCTAACCGTTGACTTAGCTCTCAGTTGAGCCACCTCGCCACATGAAACGGCACTTCTACATTCATGTAGGGAAACTAAACTCACCCACTTAACAGCATAATAAATCAACCCTAGCTCAATACAAGCATAAATTGTTCTCGGTAGGCTGTATCTCTACATCCTCTATAGG
>JAJEAQ010000767.1 GCA_022822685.1 Trichodesmium sp. jk18x7bins.61 | reverse complement strand
GGGTGTTTATGGGGTTGGAGTTTGTGTTTGTGTGTTGGTGGTTTGGTTGTTTGGGGTGGGTTTTATGTTGACTGTTAAGTACTTGATGTGTATCTGGGGCTGTGATTCTGAGGCGACTTGATTGGGAGGGGGCTTGTTTTTGGGCTGGGCGAGTTAAAAATAGTCTTAACAAGCTGCCGTTATAATCTTTAATTTAACGGTGAGTTATTGACTTCTTACGATTATTTTAAATCAGGACAAAATAATTCTGGCTGGCGGAATTGAGAAAATCCGATAGCCCAGAACATGAGAGTACGACTACAAGTAACAGCAGTAAACATACTAATTGCGACGCCAATTCCTAAAGTTAGGGCAAAACCTTTGACCAAACCAGTTCCTAACCAGAATAGTGCTATACAAGCAATCAGGGTAGTGACATTACCATCCAAAATACTGGAAAAAGCTCGATAAAATCCTGACTCTACAGAACGATATAAAGTTTTACCTGCACGCAATTCTTCCCTTGTCCGCTCAAAAATTAGTACATTAGCATCGACTGCCATACCAATACTTAGAATAAAACCAGCAATTCCTGGTAATGTTAAGGTAACTCCCAAGAGGGAAAAACTAGCAATGGTAAAAAGAGAATAAATTACTAAAGCTACGTCAGCAATTATGCCTGGAAGTCGATAATAAAAGACCATAAATACTAATACTAGAACTAGGCCTCCAATTCCTGCATAGACACTGCGCTGAATGCTATCCCGACCTAAAGTAGCTCCCACAGTTCTATTTTCAACTATTTCTACTGATACAGGTAAAGCTCCACCACGCAGTTGTACTGCCAGGTCATTTGCTTGTTGAGCTGTAAACCTACCTTGTATTATGGCATTTCCACCTGTGATACCCGTTTCTGCAAATTCAACGCTGACAGTGGGGGCACTTAATAATTGGCCGTCCAGAAAAATACCTATACTGCGTCCTGTTCCGGCTAAACTCTTGGTAAGTTCTGCAAATTTTTGTCCTCCTTCAGAGGTGAAACGTAAGGCCACATTCCAGTTGCTAGAGCCTGGAGCTTCTGGCTCTGCTAAAGCATCTCTCAAATCTTGGCCTTTGATTGTAGGTGGTTTGAATAGTTCAGCGATCGCTTGATTTGTTTTTTCCAGAGATGTTAAATTTTGGGCGATTGGCTCTTGGTTTTCACTATTTTTCAATAACTCTTGCTCTGCCAAAAGTTGTCTTTGTAATTGGTATTCAATTACTAATTGCTGCTCTGTACCTGGTAATTGTTCTCTGAAGTCGAGTTGAGCGGTTCCCCCTAAGACCCTTTCTGCTTGTTCTGGGTCATTTACCCCTGGTAGTTGAACAATGATTTGGTCTTGCCCTAAAGATTGGACTACTGATTCTGATACACCTAGAGCATTGACCCGATTATCAACTATTTTGAGTACTCCTTCCATGACTCGCTCATCAATTGTCGGAACTTCATCAGAAGTCTGTAGTTGAATCGTAAGTTGTGACCCTCCTCTCAAATCTAGTCCCAATCTAATGGGAATCTGATTCAAAACTGTAACTGATGCTATAACTAGAACTAGGATTAAGGCTAAATATGAGTTTTGTCTGCGCATGATTTAACTAGATCAAACCAGTATTTGTAAGATTTTTATTTGTATTTGTGGTTTGAATATTTGAGATGTTTTGATTTTATTTCACTTCTTTATAATTATCATATATATATTTATTCATAACTATCCAGAAGCAGATAATTATAATATTTTTGATGCTTAGTGACTATAATTCATTCATTTGAGAAACTCTCTAGTCAAAATTTCAGCGTTGCATATTTGTGGGATGATGTGTGATTATTTGTGATTTCAAAACCTTCTCCCTTTTATCTTTCTATCCTCATCATTCCATGATGATGCAACGCCAAAATGTATGCCAGAACACCGCCTACCTGACCAAACAAATTTTAGCTAGGGACTTCCAGAATATCTAATTAAACTCTCATAGCTACCATTTTTTGTACTGCTTCGATAATTTTTTCTGGTTGTACAATAGTCAACCTTTCTAGGATGCCATTATAAGGTGTGGGAATATCTTGTGAAGATAATCGCAGAACAGGTGCATCTAGTTCATCAAATAATTTATCATTAATTGAAGCAATTAATTCAGCACCAATGCCTCCTGTTTTCATGCACTCTTCAACAATAATTACCCGGTGGGTTTTCTGAATAGAATTACCAATGGTTTCAAAATCTAGTGGTTTGAGAGATATCAGGTCAATTACCTCTGGATCATAACCCTGCTTTTCCAAAGTCTCTACAGCTTCGGTGACATGGTGACGCATCCGGGAATAGGTCAAAATAGTTACATCCTTTCCTGGTCGTACCACTTCTGCTTGATCTAAGGGTAACAAATACTCATCTTCTGGTAAGTCTTCCTTGAGGTTATACAGAAGGACATGCTCAAAAAATAATACTGGATTATCATCACGGATAGCAGCTTTGAGCAAACCTTTGGCATTGTATGGGGTTGAACAAGCTACTATTTTCAGACCAGGAACAGCTTGGAAGTAAGCTTCTAATCTTTGAGAATGCTCTGCACCTAACTGGCGACCAACACCACCAGGGCCACGAATAACTAATGGAATTTTGAAGTTACCACCAGACGTATAGCGCAACATACCAGCATTATTAGCAATTTGGTTGAAAGCTAATAACAAAAATCCCATATTCATGCCTTCAATGATAGGTCGTAATCCAGTCATAGCCGAACCTATAGCCATTCCAGTGAAGCTATTTTCCGCAATGGGTGTATCGAGGATACGTAGTTCCCCATATTTTTTATAAAGGTCTTTGGTGACTTTGTACGAGCCTCCGTAGTGACCCACATCTTCACCAAGAACATAAACAGTTGGTTCGCGGGCCATCTCTTCATCAATGGCTGCACGAAGAGCATTAAAGAATAAGGTTTGTGCCATCTAACAGGTTTGGTTATATGAGTTTGAGGAATGAGAATTAATTACTTACATAATTTAAGGTTGGCTCTTGAAATTCTGTATTTTATTTGAGCCTCATTTTTAAGTTGACATCTTCCCCCTGCTTCAGCAGGGGGATTCTCGCCTCACCGTGAAACTTTCCTCATACATACTTTATATCCAAAGGGTGGCCTATATGTAGGAACGTTTTCTGGAACATCCGTACGGTGGGTCGCATTGTTGCCAACCTGGTAGATCATACCAAATTTTCTACCTGCATCTCCACTTTAAGCATAGTTCCCTATAACTTCTGCTTTGAGGCCTGGAGCAATATGATCGCCCAATTTGCGCTCAGCGCTCCAGACAATTTCATCCCTGGGCAGTATTTTACGTTTTCATCACACATGAAAATGCTAATATTAACTTTCTACTGCTTTGTCTGAATTACTTTTAAGTTATATTAC
>JAJEAQ010000820.1 GCA_022822685.1 Trichodesmium sp. jk18x7bins.61 | reverse complement strand
CTACAATTTCTCAACTTGACCTGAGCTATGTACTATCGATGCACTCTTTAACTTATTTGTTAAATGCCTTGTTTGCTAGGTTAATTTTAGGCGAAACAATTTCAAGTATACGGTTAATAGGGACTTTTATTATAACTGTTGGTGTGTTATTCGTGGGCTTAAGTAAAAGTCTTTATGAAGATAGACAAAATCATAATTTTCAACTCCTATTAATGATACTATCTTTCAGTTTTTATCGGTCTAGAACTTGGTTAGCGATCGCGATTATTGCTTTGACAGATTCAGCCGGAGATTTATGCCTGGCCAGAGGTATGAAAGAAATCGGAGCAGTCAATTTACAATCTATTAAAAATATCATTCAGCAAGTTGGTCAGATTCTCACACATCCTTTAATTATTGGTGGAATTTTTTGCCAAACAATAGCCTTTGTCGCATTTATCTCTGTGTTAAGTTGGGCAGATATTAGTTTTGTACGCCCGGCTACAGCATTAACTTATGTTTTTAGTATTTTAGGAGCAAAATTTTGGTTAAAAGAAAAGGTTTCTCAAGGTAGATTTATCGGAATTACTTTTATTGTGATTGGCATTCTAATTCATAGATAAGGAACAAGGGATTCGAGAATCAGCAGTTGGGAAGAATCTTTATTGCTTGGTAATATCGTTTCTCCTGAAGAGTGCTACTAATATATAGCAGTTCTCATATTGGTGAGGTACAAAAATCTACTGCTTTAGTAGTCATACCAATTATCAAAAAGAATGCTATGCTTGCTAGAGGCAAAAAATAAGCGTTAAAATCACCAAATCACCAAATATCGAGGATTTGCGACTATATGTAGTATTGGGAAATAAAAAATACTCGTACATCAAAGTTTTTAGTAATTGGTATCAGTAGTCAATAGTCAGTAGTCAGTAGGAATTTATTGGTGACAGGCTCCGGTGATGTAGGCACTCCAATTCAAATCAAAATATTTTTTCTATAGCTAGCCAGATACAGCACTGCTAATGTACCTCATGAGTCCGAGAAACGCTAGAATGTCCGCTTAATTAGTGATAAAAAACTTTCTCCTCCTGATACCTTCTTTTTTCCCTCCGCGCCGACTAATTCCGAATTCCTTCTTCCGCGCCGACTCCCAATTTTATTAGAGACTGTTTGTCAAACAAATATTAAGATAGCTAGAGTGCCTAATTCTGGTGGCCGGCGGTGGACAACTAAAATTATGGTGAGTACGAGGAGATATTTCCACAAGAGCAAATCCTACGCAAGAATTTAATCTGAGTTTTACAAACAATCTCTCAGATACAGTGCATCAATTTGAAATTATCCCGACTCCCTTCTTTTCAGATTCAAATTCCGCTCAAATCAAAACCGCATAATCCAAGGCAACTCCTCCATCACTGCTCGCAGCGAATCAATATTGCCCTTTCTTGTTAAAGCTTTTGTTGTATCGAAAAACTTACCTTTCCTCATTGATTGATAAGCATCCTGCATCGATACTGCAATCTGCTGCATCAGGCTAGAATCTCGATAACAATTAATCATACACTTTGTACAGCCATCCCTTACCAACTTTGAGCTATCAAACTCATAAATAGAACACATCGGCTCATACCAAAAGTGACAACGCCATAAGTTTAAATCCCAGTCGAGAAAAAAGAAGCGATAACCTGCTAGACACGGATAACGCTGTTCTTCATTCTTGACAAACCTCTGCATTTCTTCCAGAGACAGAGTAGGATTAACTACACGAAATCGCTTTTTTAGTTGCTTAACTTTCTCGTAAGCTTGCCAGAGACTTTCATCAGTATGGGTGACAAGCCCAGCATCAGAATAACCCATAAAATTAGAATCAAGGTTTGTTAAAGGGTAAGAAAAAACTACTGACTCAAACCCGAGTGATGTTAGAAAATCCGGCAGTGCATCATAATCAACTAAATGACTCATAGTGACAGAAGCAGTCGAATACATACCGATATTTTTTAGTACTTGATTAGCCTCTTTGATTTTGTTGCACACACCAGGTAGCCCACGATTATGCTCATGAATTTCTGGAGTTGCGGCATCAACTGATATGATTAAACTAGACAGCCCGGCATCAGCTAATTCGTAAACTTTGCTTGCCGTTAATAGCCCACCGTTTGTCACTACCATGCACTTGATTCCTAATTCGGCTGCATGAGCAACGAATGTGATGAGATTAGGGTTCAGAGTAGGTTCCCCGCCTGTGAAAACTAGGTATCTAATGCCTTCACGGAATAGGATATTAATTGCATCTAATCCCTCATTAAGGTCAACAAATTTGCTTTGCTCTTTGGGAAAAGTATCTCGTGCAAAGTTGCAGAAACCACAATTAGCATTACAAGCATTGTTAATAGCAAATTGACAAAACCCAGGCCCACCTGCCTGAAAAACTAGCTGTAAGGTATCTATAATGCCCATTGTAGTGGATATATCGCGATTTTTTGATTTGGCCGTAATTTTGATACTGCTGTTGTCAGGCGCTGTGTGGGTGTTGATTTTCATAATTTTGTTTAGGAAGTCGAAAGTATATAATTTAGCATACCTTTATACCTTTTGTCTGTAGAAGCGATGTACCAACACGCTTCGCGATCGCTTTTAGTGTGGGCAACTGAAGTTATTAAAAACGGTCAGAACTTCCGATTAAAAAAGGTCGGTTTTAGACTTGGCGATCGCGCAGGTTCAGATAATTACATTCAGCTAAAAACAGCCGAAACTTTCCGTGAGACATTTTCATGCCTCGAAGCAACTTCTTTGACATACTCACTCCGTTGCGCTGACGCGACAACGCGGGATTCTTCTTTGAGCCACCTCGCCACATGTTTTAGCTAAAGCTACATGTCGAGCGCGGTATGAGCTGAAGTGATATTTAAACCCTGTGTGGACAGCAAACCTATCTCCTGAATTAGAAGTGCCCTCATTATAGTCACGGAAGAGTTCTCACTCACATTTCTCATGCATAATGCCATTCATGTAGCAAAGCTAAATTCACCCACCTAACACCATCATCAACCAACCCAAGCTCAATACAAGCAGAAATTCTTCTCAGTCAGCCCTATCTCCACATCCTCTATAGACACAGATTCTATTTCATCATTCAATAGGCA
>JAJEAQ010000073.1 GCA_022822685.1 Trichodesmium sp. jk18x7bins.61 | reverse complement strand
CAAAAATGGAAATGCCCTATTTGTGGAGACAGTCTATTCAATTCTGAAGAAATCGAAACCCACCATATAGAACCTGTGAAAGACGGTGGAAGTGATGACGCTGAAAACCTAATTCATCTGCACAGAGGGTGTCATATTCATGTAGCTTTAGCTAAAAGGGTTTTAGCTAAAGCTACATCAGAAAGCGCAGACTCTTGGAGGCAACAGGTACATTCAAAAACCAAGGACTGTTGAGCTGGAAATAAGGCTTGAGCCGTGTGATGGGAAACTGTCACGTACGGTTCAAAGGGGAGGGGAGAGGAGTAATCCTCATTGAGCCTGTCGGCGACAGGCTCAACCTTACCCGATTTATTAATAATCAGTCAATTTACTCTTTATGGAGACTGTCGCAAAGGTCGTCGTCCATCTTTTGATAGTTCCCCATCTCCTGAAGTTGCAAAAAAACTTTATCAGCTCTTTATCGATAAATTAAAACTGAGTAGTTTAAAGGTAGAAACTGGTATATTTGGAGCAATGATGCAAGTTGAAATTGATAATGATGGTCCGGTTACTTTGTTATTGGAAAAAGAAGCTACTCAGAAATAATTCTGATAGTTTCAGAATGTGGCCAACAAGTCTAATGATTTGGTGAGAATTTTTTCACTAGCAATTAGTAAGTAATTTTCACTATATAGAGGGTATCTATAAATAATAAAATATTAAGCCTTAATGTAGGGTGGGTTAGGTGGGAAGAATTCCACAATGAATAGGGTATTTTAAAACCCCGCCCGCCCCGGCGGGGTTTTGAGCCGCCGTCACCCACCGAAGATTGGCTATTTGATGCTGTTTTTAGATTTTTTTACAGATATCTTCTAGCAATCAGTAATGATTCATGAGAAAGTTTGAGGCTCTAACCAAGTCAGCGAGCCAATCCTAATCTCACAACTGATTTGTGATTGCTATATTTTAGTTGTGAAAAAAGTCTTTGAGAATTAGGCAATAATAAAAAGGGAACAGAGGGAATATTTTCAGACCTTTTATCCATATTTTGAATTTTTTACCAATGATTTAGGATTGCTATATATCACCACAGTAATTATCAGAAACTTTAACTCGTTTGCCTTGGTTTTTGGTTGTCGCTGCTCTCAGTTCTATGTGAGATTAAATTGCTAGCATTTCTGAGGAATGAGGCTCAAATAAAATACAGAATTTCAAGAGCAATAAAGATGTAGAACCTCAGTCTGTCGAAATTATGTAAGTAATAAAATACTCATTCCTCAGAACAGAAATAGGGAAGATTTATCAAAGTAAAGCAATCATGTCTAAAATTCGTAGTGCTAAACAAGTAATGATTTTTGCTACTTAACCTCTTGACAATGAAAGGGGTGTAATAATCAATATCCTTGCATCTTTAGGACTACCCTAAAATCTTCTCTTCTGACTTTTATACCAGATTCAAAAAAAGATACCTACAGTAAAATTACCTGCACAATTATTCAGGGATTTGCCTTTCTCCCCTTCTCCTAACCCATAATTCTTAACTCCGTGCCTTCTACTAACAAAAACTTTGTAGGAATATATGTTGAAATTGGTGTTAGAGTAGGTATTGGGCTGGAGTCTTCGCCAAATTATCGATTGGTGATCTTGAATAAGGAAGGGTTGAAATACCATTTCCAACATGCTAACTTCCGTCTTACTTCTTCCTTCCTGTAAGTAAAAGACTTATTCGCTAAACTTTCATAAAAATCTATGATTCAAAGTAATGCTTCAAATAGTTATGATCAATTTTAAGATCAATTAAACATTCTGCATAGGCAAATAAAATTTCGGGTTGGACGAACCAAGATAGGGGTATTTTTACACCATTGTTAATCAAGAGCTGGAACTCAATTAATGTTATACTTTGCTAAGTATATGGAATCGCCCCAAAAAAAAAGCTTTACAAGTTCATATAAAAATTTTTAAACTAGAGTATCTCTCAATTTAAAAATTAGTTAATATAATTTCAGTATGCAAAATCAGGTAAGATTATGGGATTTTTTGATTCAGAAGTAGTTCAACAAGAAGCAAAACAATTATTTGAGGATTATCAATCCTTAATTAAACTAGGAAGTGACTATGGTAAGTTTGACCAGGAAGGGAAAAAAATTTATATTGAACAAATGGAAGCGATTATGGAGCGCTACCACATTTTTCTGAAGCGCTTTGAATTATCGGAAGATTTCATGGCTCAAATGACGATGGAACAACTCAAAACTCAGTTAAATCAATTTGGCATTACTCCTCAACAAATGTTTGATCAAATGCATGGAACTTTAGAAAGAATGAAGTCAGAATTAGAAAATAAGTCGTAATTTAATCAAGACACATGATAGCTTATTTGCTTGTTAATAGCCTTTTAATATGCCAGGAAAATTGTTTTTTTAAAAAAAGCTTTATTTTTAAATATTTACAAACAAGTAGTTTTCTTTGACAACAACTACTTGTTTAGTAACCCAGAAAAAAATTAAATGCTGTAGTAAATATGCTTTGGTTAGATAGCAGAGCGATACTAAATCAGGCGATCGCTAGTATATTTTATGATAGGAATAGAGAGGCTATAGTAAAGAAAATAGAGCAGAATAGTTAGGAATATTTAGAAAAAACTACCTTTTGAGCAACGGATTTAACTTCCTCATCGGGGTTGCCCCACACTAGAAAATTTTTCAGTGTGGGGCGGGGTTTATAAAGTAAAGATGATAGGTTGGGGATGGGCAGAGGATTGGGTTTAAAAGCTAATGACTCCAGTAACTAAGGTTTCTCAAAATTAGATGCTGGAGGGAAGTATTCGTGACGTACACCACTCAAGGCTTGCTTCATAAAATCACGCCAGATAGGTGCAACAGTACCGCCACCAGTAGCGCCATAATAGAGAGGTCGATAATCATCATTACCCACCCAAATAGCTGTTGCTAACTGAGGAGTATAACCGACAAACCAAACATCTCGTTCCGAAGAAGTTGTACCAGTTTTTCCCGCAGCTTGACGACCAATTTGTGCCCTAGTAGCTGTACCTCTTTCTATTACTCCTACTAATACACTGTTGAGTGATGCTACAGCCCACTGATTCAGAACTAATTTAGGTTTAGGAGTATTGTCCAAAAGCACGTTACCACTGGTATCTGTCACCTGTACAATAAAGGTAGTGTCAGAATGCCAACCATTATTGGCAAAAGTAGCATAGGCACCTGCCATTTCCAGAGGTGTTAAATCTACAGCTCCTAGTGGTAAAGAGATAACAGGTTCCATCGGGCTTTTAATGCCTAAAATGCGACCAACTTCAATTACCTTATTCAGCCCCACAGACTGACCAATTTTTACAGCAGGTACATTTAAAGAAGACTCCAAAGCTCTACGAATACTAACAGCCCCAGAATATCCACCACCGTAATTCCGAGGAGAATAATAACCATTCCCGTCTGGGTAACTAACTGGAGTATCACTGATAATCGAATCCGGTGAAAATCTACCAGAAGCAAAAGCAGTATAATAAACAAAAGGTTTAAATGCAGAACCAGGTTGTCGACGGGCTTGAACAGCACGGTTATACTGACTATTTTTAAAGTCTGCCCCACCAACCATTGCTTTAACAAAGTGAGTCCGCGGGTCAACTGCCACTAATGCTAATTGGCCTTTCTCCCTACTTCGATACAGCCCTCGAGCATATAATATTTCATGCCATTCAGTAACTGTTTTTTGGGCCATTCGTTGGAAGTTCATGTCAATGGTAGTTTGTACCCGCATTCCTCCCTTCAGAACAGCATCTCTACCAAATCTTTCATTTAACTCTTGAATAACTGCTGCAGTAATATAAGGAAGTTTACTCTGGCGAAACGAGGTAACTTTACCGACTAATAATGGTTGTTTGAGCGCTTCTGCCTCTTCATCAGGAGTGATCCAATTTAGTTCTCGCATTCTGGCCAAAACTATTGCTTGACGCTGCTTAGACTTTTGATAATTAATAAAAGGACTATACTCCTCTGGTGCAGGAATCATACCTGCCATCAAGGCAGCTTCGGCCAAAGTTAAATCCTTGGATGACTTATTAAAATAACTTTTAGATGCAGTTTCAACTCCATATAAGTTATGACCCCAATAAATTTGGTTGAGGTATAACTCTAATATTTCCTCTTTGTCTAGAATTTGCTCCATTCTAATTGCTAGAACAGCTTCAGCTACTTTCCGACTGAGTTGAGCTTTTGGGGATAAAAATAAATTTTTGACTAACTGCATAGTAACGGTAGATCCCCCTTCAACAGTTTTACCCCGCTCCAAGTTAGCTACAAGAGCACGCATAATTCCAGTGGGGTAAATCCCATGGTGATTATAAAAGTTACTATCTTCAATCGCTAAAACTGCTCTTTTTAATTCTGGAGAAATTTGGTTCAGAGGTGTAACTTCTCGGTTGGCCTCATCATGAAGACTAGCTAAAGGTCTGCCCTTGATATCATATATATAAGTTGTTTCTGAAGGTGTGTAATCTTTTAAGACTCGCACATCCGGCAGATTGCGGAAGCTAATGGCTAAACCTACTAAGCCTCCAGCAACTAATGAGCTAGTCAGCATAGTAATGCCTAATACTGTACCCGCTGTCATCTTACTGACAGATTGAATAAATTCAAATACCGGTCCAGGTTCAGACTTAGATTTTGCAGTTTGCTTGTGAGGGAGAGCGTTGGTGGACACTTTGGTTTAACTTCCTTGACTAGATTTTAGAGCTTAGTAATTATTATGAGTTTAGATATACTATAAACTTCTTGTATAAGTAAGTTATTTAAGATTATTTGTGTATGTAATTATATTTGACTTTTTGTTTTGCAAGAGGTTTATTTAATCAGGCAGAAGGAAAAAATTTTTATTCAAAACCCAAACCTACTGCAAGTGGTCTACAGAAAGTGATATAAGGAGGAAAAGCACTTGGAGTGATAATTATGGAAGATTCCTAATAATAAGGTACGATCTTTGGCATTGCTGAATCAAGCTATGAAAAACGATGTGGAACAGGTACATCCTTCCATCAAAGATAATCGATAGCACGGTGGTAGAAAATAATAGCTTGTTCCCAATCCTTTTTGTGGGAGAAAACTTGAGCCTAGTTATAGTAATAGAAAGAAAAATCAGGGTTGAACTCAATTGCTTGATAGTATAGAGCGATCGCTGACTCTAGCCTCCCTTGTTGTTGAAGTTGGTTAGCTTCTACAAAATCTGTTGTATTCATAGTCATTAATTATACCGAATCAATATTTTGGGTCTTTGAATAATCTTCAACTTATGTTGTCATATAGCCCTTCCCAATCAACTGAGGTACAACTTACAGTTTACCAGCCTGGGTTTGACTGGAATTAATATACCTCACAAGACTGAGAAATGCTATATTTAACCATTTATGAAGTTTTCCATTTTTAATAACTTAACTTTTAGCATAAATACACCTATAAATTCTGCCTTTGGGTTTCGGTGCATAACTAAATTGTGAATGGAAAATCTAACCTACTCAAATTAGTTAAGACAATTAAATTGCAATAGTATCACATTGCTATTTATGGTTAGTGTAGTACTCAAAACTATTAATATGCTGGTGGCTTTCCTCTCAAAACTAAATCTGGTGATTATAGATTATAGTGGGTTTTCCATGAGTTATTTTTGATGAACTAAATATTTAATGATGACTGATAAATTTACATGGCTGCATCGTGGCATCAGTGAGATATTTCCCAATCAACCGGATTCCAAAGATCCTAATGAAAATTTACTTCAAAGATTAACCCAATCAGACTACTCTTTGCGAGTTAAATTGGGGATTGACCCCACAGGAGCAGATATTCATCTAGGTCATAGTATCCCAGTTCGCAAACTTCGAGCATTTCAAGATGCTGGACATACAGCAGTATTAATCATAGGAGATTTTACTGCTAGAATTGGCGATCCGACTGGAAAATCTGAAGTCCGAAAGCAGTTGACTCCAGAACAGGTGCGGGAAAATGCCAAAACTTATCTGGAGCAAGTTCGACCAATATTGGATTTTGATACACCAGGGCGGTTAGAAATTCGCTATAACTCTGAATGGCTTTCTAAATTGGACTTGGCTAATATTCTAGAGCTTTTGGCAACAATGACAGTGGGACAAATGTTGGCTAAGGAAGGATTTGCCCTCCGTTATCAGCAAGAAAGTCCAATCTATATCCATGAGTTTCTCTATCCTCTGATGCAAGGCTATGATTCTGTAGCTGTGGATGCTGATGTCGAACTGGGGGGCACTGACCAAAAGTTTAATATTGCGGTGGGACGAGATTTACAACGCCATTTTGGCAAAAAGCCTCAGTTTGGTCTGTTGATGCCGATTCTGTTGGGGACTGATGGTGTACAGAAAATGTCTAAGTCTTTGGGTAATTATGTTGGGCTATCGGAAGATCCTTTGACTATGTATTCTAAGCTGGAAAAAATTCCTGATGCTCAGTTAGAAGAGTATTTTGAACTATTGACAAATTTACCTCTTGATTCTCTGGCCGAGAATCCTCGGGAAAGACAAAAATTTCTGGCTTTGGATATTGTGTCTCAGTATCATGGTCAGGAAACAGCTCAAGAGGCCCAACAAACAGCGTTCAAAATGGTGGTTGAGGGTGATATGACTCAGACTGAAGCTGTTCCAGAGTTTTCTTTGGCTACCGTGGAGTTTCCGGCTAAGTTGTTTTACATTATTAGTGCTAGTGGATTGTGTAAAAGTAGCTCTGAAGCCAGAAAAAAAATTGCTGGGGGAGCTGTAAGATTGAATGAAGATCGTGTCTGTGACCAAAATATGACTTTTGATTCTCCATCAGATCTTGATGGTAAGGTTTTACGGGTGGGTAAAAAGAATTTTATGCGGTTGGTAAGTAATTGATGAGTATTGAGAAGATTATTGTGCCGTTGGATGTTCCGACTGAGGCAGCAGCGATCGCTCTGATAGACAAGCTACCCCAAATAATTTGGTGGAAGGTTGGTCTGGAGTTGTTTGTGAATTGTGGCCCTGAGATTATATCTATTCTCAAACAACGTCAGAAGCGGATTTTTCTCGATTTAAAGTTTCATGATATCCCCAATACTGTTGCTGGAGCTTGTCAGGCAGCAGCTAAGTATGGGGTTGATTTACTGACAATCCATGCTACTGCTGGCAGAGTGGCTTTGACAGCAGCTCAAGAGGCTATCAGGGAAGAGGCACAAACTACAGGTAAAAACCTACCACGGTTGATAGGGATTACTGTATTGACAAGTTTGACATCTCGTGATATTACTTTTGATTTAAAAATTCCTCTGGAGTTGCCAGAATATGCTTTGCAAATGGCTTTATTAGCTCAGGAAACTGGTTTAAGTGGGGCTGTTTGTTCCCCTCAAGAGGTGGAACATTTGAGGCGAGTTTGTGGGGATGATTTTGTGTTGGTTTGTCCAGGAATCAGGCCAACTGGGGCGGAGTTAGGAGACCAGAGGCGATCGCTCACTCCTGCTCAAGCAATTCAAGCAGGTGCTGATTATCTCGTGATTGGCAGACCTATTACTGCTGCTAATGACCCAAAAGAAGCTTTGGAGCGAATTTGTACAGAAATTGAAGTAAAAAGTAAAAAAAACTGACTATTTGTACATTCTAATTTATTTGGCTTTGTTATTGTGGTGAGATGTCTTATGTTTTGATTTGATTATTATAACAACAATTTTCAAATATTTGGGAAAATTTATGAACTGTAAATTATGATTGAGACGTGATAACTTTCAGGGAGTTATTTGTATAGCAATCCTAGCTCCGAATGTTATTTTATTGGAAAATATTAGTTTCTATAATCATCATTATCAGTACAGTAAGTTATGATTTCTTCTTCCCAAAACAAGGCTTGAATAATGTTCTGCTCAAGAATTAAATAATTAAGAGAATCAGGGGACCTATAAGACCTAAAATAGAAAAAATAGAACCTATAGAACCATCCGAAAAAAAATCTACTTGCCTCCAAAATTCTGATGATTTAAAAGTTATAGTAGCAGCTTTAATCTTAGATTTGCCTAGTTATGTTAATCGTGAAATACAACGCGATCGCGAACTAAATGAGGTTTATTTAAAAAGGAATGTAATTATCGCAGGTCGTCCAGAATTTGAACCTTTAGCAATAGAATATATGCCTCTGATTGAGTCAGATATTAATCAAATTTTTCTGACAACTTTGGAAAGGCAGTATCGAGATATTCAGGTAGTTGAGATACAGCGATTTCATTGGTTATTTTTGAAGCGAGATGATACAGGATGGGAATTAGTTAATATGTTTTCTATAGTAGAAAATCTACCATTAGAACCAGAAAATAATAGTAATGGAGTATTTGCTAGAGGTGTTAAAGCTTGGTTACAAGGATGTCATTCTGTAAGAAGGGAAGAAGGATAAAATAAAGTACCAATATGCAAATCTTTTCTCTCTATATGAAGTAGATGTTTTTCTAGTATCTCCCATGCCGTCTAAGGGATAGTTTGTCACGCCTCGGAAATTCTGGCGTAGAATGGGTGAGGTAGAAATATCTCCTTGTACTCATCATAATTTTAGTTGTCCGCCACAGGCCATCAGAATTCAACACTCTAGCTATCTTAATATTTACTTGACAAACAGTCTCCAAAATATGTTTCTAGAGGTATTATTAGTAGGGTGGGTAAATATTGATTGCTCTAGAACAACAACAAATTTAGAGCTATTTACCCACCTATTTGATGGAAGTTTGTGAATCTTACATCTCAAAATCATGTAGCAGTATTTATTGAAATCGATCTTACTTCTTCCTGGCTTTAATCAAAGAATTACTGAGAAGCCAGAACGTGAAAACGCAAGTGGAGCATCTAGAACTATTTCACTAACTAAAACCTAAAATATGTCTCTATGGCTATTATAAAAGTTAAAGTTAAGCCAAACTCAAAACAGCAACTTATTAAAGAAGAAACAGATGGCAGTTGGAAAATTTGTTTGAAATCTCCTCCTGTGGATGGCAAAGCTAATCAAGAATTAATCAAACTATTGGCAAAAAAGTTTAATGTAAGAAAATCAGAAATTACGATTAAATCGGGTTGCTCTTCAAAAAATAAATTGATTGAATTGCCAGATTAATGGAATTTATATTCTGCTACTGAAACCAGTTATTTTTGAAGTTGCATCTAAATTTATTCCCCCTAGCCCCACCTGTGAAAAAGCTGGGCAGGATTCAAGTTTCCTTCTGACTCAAAAATCTAGAAAATTATTTTCACCCTCTAATTCATCTAACTTTTGTTTAACCGCCTGAATATCCTGCCACATTAACCATTTTGGCTTGCCTGATTCCCTAGAAGGATTACGCAATAGATAAGCTGGATGAAAAATAGGCATACATAGTCGCCCTTCCCACTCAATCCATTGGCCTCGAATTTTAGTAATACCTCGCTTATCACCAGTTAAAGCTTTGACTGCTGTTGCTCCAGTTAAGAGAATAATTTTCGGATCTACAAGACGTATTTGCTCCAATAAGTATGACTTACAAGCTTCTATTTCTTGAGCAGTGGGAGTCCAGTTTTCTGGTGGGCGACATCTAATAGCATTAGAAATGTAAACATGGCGATCGCTACTCAGCCCTACAGATTCCAGAATTTTGTCCAGTAACTGCCCAGATTTACCAACAAATGGTAGACCTTGTTCGTCTTCATTTTGACCAGGAGCTTCTCCAATAATCATAATTCTGGCCGTAGGGGAGCCTCAACCAATGACAGCATGAGTACGGTTTTTTCCTAGTTCACATCTGTGACATTGGTTACAATGAGCTGCTATTTGCTCCATTGTCTGATAAGTGCCAGATGGAATAGTAATTTGAGCATCTGTGGGGATTAGGTTATAGTCCAAATTAGAATCAGGAGTAGGTGCTGGAGAATCATGATTATTTGACCATTCAAACAGGTTCAGTTGTTTTTCGCTAGACATGAAAGAATAAAGAAATAAGAGTAAATGCCATATTTATATAGTCTAGAACTTTTTATAAATATCAATTCAAAGGCCATTAGATAAAATGTAAGTGCCAGTTGCTGGAGAGAATCATGTCATCTATTCCTATATTTCGCGATCGCACTGATGCTGGAGAGAGATTGGCTGAAGTTATTTTTTCTGACTTCTCTCAAATGGATTTAACCACAGAGTGGGTACTCAAACCGATTGTTTATGGTTTGCCAAGAGGAGGATTGCCAGTAGCTGTGCCAGTTGCTCATAAGTTGGCTTGCTCTTTGAGCGTGATAGTGGCCAAGAAAATTACTTTACTGGATAATCCAGAATTAGCTCTAGGTGCTGTTACAACAGATGGTAGTGTAGTTTGGTCAAAACATAAACCACGAAATTTACAATTTCAACAGACTCTGATTGAAAAAGCCCAGCAAAAGGCCAAATCTCAATTAGAAAGTCTGAGTGGTGGAAAGCCTAAAATTAGTCCTCTAGGTAGTTTAGTGATTTTAATTGATGATGGAATAGCTACGGGAATGACTATGATGGCTGCACTCAAGTCTATTAAGTCGCAAAAACCAAATGCTGTTTGGATATGTGCGCCAGTTGCTCCATCAGAGTTGATCAAACCTTTAGGAGAATGCTGCGATCGCTTAATTATATTGGAGACTCCTCACCCATTTTTAAGTGTGAGTCGATTTTATGCCGAATTTACTCAAGTGAAAATAGAGGTTGCTTTAGCTTGTTTACAGCAACAGGTTGAATGGCTATCTTGAGGGAAGTTAAAAGTTAAAAATTATCCATTAAGGTTGTATCGGCTGAAAAATTTTACGCTACAGTTGAATTGAATATTTTTCTTAAAGATATTGATAATATTATTTCCTGATATCTTTTAAGAACCATGTAAGATATTGTACTTCCCCAAAGTTAGTTTTAAATCGACTTAATCTCAATCTCTGATACCACCTATTAAAATCAAAAATATTGGAGTTCTAAATGTACCACATACAAATACCAGAAAATAACAACACCTATTCAGTTATTACAGCACAAAAATCAGACAAGCCACACAGCACACAGAATATAAGAGCGGATAATAAAACACTAAAAAAACCATAATTTAAAAGCATATTCACTCTACAATGGGGAAGTTTAGAACCCTTGAGTTTACCCATACCAACCCATAAAAAAATAAATGGGCATAATGATGGTTCAATGACTATTCAACGTATGGAAGGTGCTGAGACATCAGATAGAGATAGAAAAGGCTTGGTAACAGATCGTCTTAATGTAGTAGGCGAAAGCCATAGTGAGTCAGATTTAAGACGAACAGAGGAAAAAGAATATACAACTGAATATAGTGGTACTTCTGATTACTGGATCGAGAACGAATTTCTAGCTAGAGATAAAAATTTTTGGGAAAAAGTTCGCTCTCTAAAATTCTTTCCCAAACGTTTTTCTTACTCCGAGAGACGACCAACTGCAGATCCCTTTAAACTACGTTTTTTACAAATGATAAAAATCATAGACGAAAATGTAGTTACAAAGATCTTAGAAACTTCCCAAGAGATTGTTAAAGGAACAGAAGCGCCATCATCAAATCAATTTGATGATGTGATTAAATTTTCCAACAAATATATTGATAATTCTTACTACTTACTAAACGCATTATCAAATGGTGAAGACGGTCTTGACTTGAGTCAAAGAGAAAAAGAAAGAATTTTAAGTTTCTCTAAAGAGCTTGATGATATACAGTTAAAATATATAACTATCATGGTTAAACTGTTTGATTTTACCGAGAACCAGTTCCCCACTGATCTAATAACAAATATTATAACCAAGAAAAAGGAATTTTTACAAAATGCAAGACTAAGTACAGATTTAGTGGTAGATGCTAATAATATTGAAGAGAGTATGCTGAATTTATACAATAGCGTGGAAAATTTAAGGCAGAAATTGGTAGCTCAATTTTGGAAGCCAAATATCACCGTAGCAGAAATAATTCACAGACGTTCTCTTTTGATGCAGCAAGCAGCCAATAACCGCTACCGTAAAAAAGGCGTATGGAAGATAGGAACAAATCACATAGAAGATATGGAAAAAATGCATCCACAACGCTATAATCTTGTAACTAAAGCCGATTTTGACTATCACTTTGATAAGTGGCGTCAAACAAAAGAAAAATCTAAAACTTAGGCGCTGTTTTTTTTAATAAACACAGGACTTACGCATTACCGCTACATATAGGGTACAAACTGGCAAATATTCGGAATAATACCACTACAAATAGTGCCGTTGCGTAAGTCCTGACACAGTCTGAATTTTTCTCCCAGACATCAAAAGCTACACTAAAAAGGAACGTGAAGGGTGTAGAAACTTAACACAATATTTAATCATAATATAACTCAATACACCGGATATCGTACAGCAAACGATTATCCTCGAATCACTAAAATCGTAAAACTGAAATAGATTCGCCGAGATTTTAGAAGAAGTTACGAAATACCCTAAAGAAGTACTTCAATGAGACTTCCCAGATGGGTTTGTCAATTCAATGGTCAGTAAAACAGTTATTATTGCTACATCTACAGGACTATCTCCATATATTCTCAGTTTTTGAATTTAAGAGAAAAATTAAGATGATTTACAAAATAGAAGCGGAAAATTTTATTCAAGATTTAGCAAAAGTAGTCCAAGTTCGTGCCGAAGTTGCTCGGAGTTTAAGAAAAATAACTGTCACATTAAGAACAACAGAATTAGAAGGGAAACAAACTTCTGGTGAGTTAGGTTTAGAAAGAGAAATAGAGGATATGAAAGTTGCTACTAAAAACCTCCGAAAGGGTGTGTTTAAATTAATGGTATTGGGAGATATGAAACGGGGTAAAAGTACTTTTTTTAATGCTTTGATTGGTGAAAATATTCTTCCCAGTGATGTTAGTCCTTGTACTGTTTTATTGACTCTTCTGCGCTACGGAGCTGGAAAAAAAATGAAGATTCATTTTAATGATGGAAAAAATCCTGAAGAGCTAGATTTTAAAAGTTTTAAGCAGAATTATACAATTGACCCGGCAGAAGCAAAAATTTTAGAAAAGGAGAAAAACAAGCTTTTTCTAATGTTGATTATGCTGTAGTTGAATATCCTCTGCAACTTTTAGAAAAAGGAGTTTAAATTGTTGATAGTCCTGGATTAAATGATACAGAAGCACGCAATGAATTATTTCTGGGATATATCAATAATTGTCATGAGATTCTATTTGTAATGATAGCAATTTAATCTTGTACTTTGGGGGAACGTCGTTATTTATAAAACTATCTTAAAGATAGAGGTTTGAGTGTATTTTTTCTGATTAATGCTTGGGACAAAGTAAAAGAAAGTTTAATTGACCCAGATGATGTCGCATAATTAGAGGCAGCGGAGGCAGAAAGTAGAAAAATTTTTTGTGCTAATTTGGCTGAATATTGTTTAGTTGATGGTGAAGATATTTATCAGGAAATAGTTTTTGAAATATCTTCTTTGCTTGCCCGGCGACGGCGGATAAAAAATAGTTTTGCTTCTCTGGAAGGAACAGGATTTCCATAATTTACGGGATATCTGAATATCTTTTTAACTAAAGAAAGAGCGGTTCAAGAATTTCGACAGGCTCAGACTTTAGCTGATAAAACTAATAGTCATGTGCAGGAGGCGAGCGTGAGAATAAAGTCTTTATTAGACCAGAATGTAAATGAGTTAAAGGCTAAGATTAATTCTGTAGAACCAGATTTTAAAGAACTCACATAAATTCGCGACCAATTTAAGGATGAAATTAGGAATGTTCGAGACAACAAAGCTAGAATAGTGGCTGATTCTTTTCGCTCCTGTGTCTTAAATTTAGGTGATACTTTTGAGTCAGACTTTCTGCGTTATCAGCCAGAATTAAACTTTATGGATTTTCTGAACAAAAAAAAGAGAGGAATTTGAAACAGAACTCAAACAAGCATTTGAAAAGTATATTAATGATAAATTAGCGGCCTGGACGATAACTATGGAAAATGGAATGGATGCAGCATTTTTACAACTATCAAGAAGAGCTGCACATTATGGAGCTTCCTACAATATAGTTACAGATAAAATTACTGAAAAAATTACAAGAGAAAAAGTTAGAGTTTTCAATAGTTATTCTACAGAGGATAATTCTCCTGCCTGGGCAAAATGGGCGATGGGATTATTTTTTTATGGCAAGAGGAAATATTACTGGTATGGCAATGGCAGGAGCCGATTTTGGTTGGAAAAATATTTTATTAAACTTGATTGCTGTGACGGGAATAGGATCGGTTATTGCTACAATTAGTGGCATAACTTTAGGTCCAATTGGTTTAGCATTATTAGGTTTAGGTGTGGGAGTAATGCAAGCAGATAAAAGTAGAAAACAGTTAGTACAAGTAACTAAAAGGAGTTAGTAAAACATTTATCTCAAGTGGCACAAGAACAATGACAATCAGTTTATGATGCAATTAAAGAATGTTTTGATATTTATGAACGAGAGGTAAGTGAAAGAATAGATGATGATATTCAGTCTCGTCAGAGTGAGTTAGATAATTTGCTGCAACAAAGAGAGGAAGGAGAAATTAATCGAGGAGCAGAATTAGTTATATTTCAGCAGCTAGAAACTGATGTATCATCTGAGTATGAGAAAATTGAATTTGTTGATTAGGATTTTCTCAAAGCAGTGGCTTGAGTAATTAATTGACAATTGATAATTGCGTGTCCGAAAACATAACGCTGGCTCTCATCTTGACACTCCCTTTGCGGGAGAGTGCTTATTTTCCCGCCAGTTTGTTAAAAGTCAGGCATTCAAAAGTCAAAAGTTAACTGCCTGTGATTGAGGCAATAGGTAGAAATTAAGTTGAGCAAAGGGTTTGAATCACCCACTATATTTTTTAAATTAGTGGTGTAGGTTTTGTTTTTCATGTCGGCAGGTAGAACCCTGTACCAGAGGCCGTTTCTCTTGCCTGTCACCTGTCTTGCCTGTTGCCTTGAAAAAATCAGTGTCGTGCCTCCCCTGTAGAAAAAAAATACCAAAAGCAGAACATTATCAAAACCTGATCAATTATTTTAATTCCGCTCTAGGAATGTTATAAATTGAACCAGATTCTCAGTTGAAAAAAGATGTGATTTCTATCTGTGAATATTTGGAAAATCCAACTTTTAAAATTACTGTTTTTGCTCCGTTTAATTATGGCAACTCTACTTTACTAAATGCTTTGTTAAGGCAAAAACGTTACCTCTTGATAGAATTCCCACTACTGGATCTGAAATTTATGTGAAATATGGTAGAGAATTACAGACGAGAATTAATCTGAAAGATGCCAGCATAATTAATGAAAATAGTACTGATACTCTCAAACAATATGCAGTGCTAGATGAGCATCGTCGAATGGGAGATAATGTAGTTTCGGTAGAGGTTTATTGTTCCCATTCTTTTTTAGAAAGAGGGGTCTAATTTCTAGATTTACCGGGCACTAATGATCGAGAATCTCAAGATATTTTGGTACAGGAAAAGTTGTTAACTGCTGATTTGATGGTACAGGTTTTAGATGCCAGAAAGTTGATGACTTTAGGAGAGCGAAAAAATCTAAGAGATTGGTTGTGGGAACGGGGTATTAAGACTGTGGTTTTTGTGGTGAATTTTATGAATTTACTAGAGCCGGAGGAACAAAAAGAAGTTTCAAATAGAATGGGGCTTGTGGCAGAAAGTTTTCACTCCTAGCTGCCCAATAATATTAGTAATTTATATCGGGTTGATGCTTTGCCTGCTTTACGTGGGCGGTTAAAAGGTGCTGTTTCTGTGGCACAAACAACAGGTTTGGCAACTTTTGAATCTGCTTTACAAAGTATTGTGGAAATTTATGGAGATAAGACAGATATTCAGTTTTCCAAGGTAGAGGCGATCGCTTCTCAGTTATGTCGAGCAATTGAAGCTACTGCTCAGGAGATAGCTAAAGAATTAATTGCTCTTCAAGAGGGGAAAAGTGAAAAGTTTTAGATTCAAAAGCTGACAGAAAGGTTAATTAGAAAAGGCTTTGAAAGGAGTAGTTCCAATTTTAAAAGTAGGCTATATTTAACTAAGCTTTTAGAATGCTATCAATTTGAGTAGGCTGCAGTTTTGGAACAAAGAACTTTTAATATTTGGGAGTCGGAAAAGTTTAGGCCAGAAGTTTTGAAGCATAAGCAAGAAATTATTGAGTGGGTAGATAAGGCTTGTGAGTTTTTTCAAATAGAAGAGCCTGGAGAATTAATAATTACATTTCCTGAAGCACCAAAAGTTTTTTCGCCATCCCCTCCCTCATCAGAAATGAAAAAATCAGGTGGAGCGAGAAATATTGCGATCGCTACAGGTATAGGTTGGTTATTTGGAGGGCCATTAGGTGCGGCAGTTGCTGGTGGTGCTACCTATCTTTTGAGTGATAATCAACAGAATAAATCGCCAGATTTGAGGAGTTATTAGCAGATGGTAAAACAAGCTTATGCTGATGCAGCTAAAGATTATTTGAGTCGTTTTAGTACTTTTTTAGCATTGAAAGCAGTTAAAGAGTATAAAGAAATAGCATAAAAAGTGATCGCTGTTCCCGTTA
>JAJEAQ010000106.1 GCA_022822685.1 Trichodesmium sp. jk18x7bins.61 | reverse complement strand
GCTCTGTTTCTGTAGTAGCATTGAATAAGCGAATTAAGCTGTAGGCATGTTGACGCTCTGCTAATAGTTCTGGTGCTGAGGCTAGGTAGAGTTCCCCAGCTAGCATTTTTTGTTTCTCTGTTTTCATCAAAGTCCTCCGATAGTTTAGAAACCACCGTCTTTTAAGCGGTGGAGGAAAAAGGCTCCATAAGTCTATATATCTAACAATAAATCTCTAATTGGTCAAACTCTTAGACAGCATTACACAATTGTAGAACAATTAGGTTGTGGTGGTGGCTTTGGAGAAACTTATATTGCTGAAGATATAGATATACCAGAAAATCCCAAACCTTAATGTGTTGTGAAACGACTCAAACCGACAATTAAGCATCAACAAGTTCAGAGGTTATTTCAACAAGAAGGTCAAATCCCCAACCGACTCGGTAGATACGATCAAATTCCTACTTTGTATGCCTATTTTGAACATAATCAAGAATTTTATTTAGTTCAAGAACTCATATAGGTCATGATTTAAACGCAGAAATGAGCCACCCTTGGAATGAAGCTCAAGTGATAAATTTATTGTCATAAATCTTAGAAGTTTTAGTATTTGTGCATCAAAATGGAGTGATTCATCGAGATATTAAACCAGGGAATATTATGCGACGCGATCGCGATGGGAAATTAGTTTTAATTGACTTTGGCGCAGTTAAAGAAGTCAGGAATATAGTCGTTAATTCTCCCTGAGAATCTAATAGTACAATTGCAGTGGGTACTCCCGGTTATATGTCTTTAGAACAAGTCCAGGGAAAACCACAATTTGCTAGTGATATTTATGCAGTAGGCATGACTGCAATTCAAGCCTTGACAGGAGTTACACCTCGGAATTTTATACAAGATGAAGTTGGTGAAATAGATTTACCAAAAATGGCTCCTAATATACAGCCTATTCCTGGTTTATGAAGTACATTACCAGAAGGGTAGTACAATAGTTTTGGAAGTGTTTAATATTCACGAAATTATGAACTACTAAAATTAATGTACCACATTTATATGGAATAGGCTGTAAGTATAAATCTGGCTAATTTTTTAACGACAATGGTGAGAGTGAATTGGAGAAAGCCTTACTCAGATGCAGCTGTAGCTTTACAAGCATTAAGACAGAATATTGAACCTATTTCTGGGATGTTTAACTGGATTTTGCGAAGGCAACTATTGGCTTGATTTGTCTCCATAAAAGTTATGATATTAATATTTTTCAAAATAGCTTAAAATCTTTTGTTAACCGCCTCCAGTAAAATAGCAGCTCTGTCAATTATGAATTACACAGAGTTCTGAGTAAATCATTACTAAAAGCACAGGAAAAAATTGTTATCGAATATCGCCACCAATCTGATGGCTTGTTTCCAACTCTACTTCAATATTCACCACTTCACTCTCAGCAAAAACGGCAAGCTTTAGGTTTGGTAAATCACAAAATATCTGAGTTGAGAAATGCACGAAAAAAGCTCAATCAAACAGAATATATAACCAGTTTTACAGAAAATATTAGTTATTTGTTAATTCCCCTGCCTCCTGGGGACGAAATTCCTAGTTTATGTCAAAGATTTATCCAGGTATTACTCCAGGGAAATGAGTCAGATGGATCTGAGGTTTATTAAACTTAGTTGCTATTAAATTTCTGCAATAAATGCAGCAGAATCAGTTGGTAATAGAAATTTTTGATTCTGATTTTTTAGGAATTATAAATCAACAACTACCAGAAGCTAAGTTGACTCTAGAAGATTTAGAGAATTCTCTCGGAAAAGTTAAATTAGAATTAACTGAGTTAAGAACTCATCAGGAAAAATCAGAAACAATGATTGTATCACCTCCTATTAGTTGCGATATTACCAAACCAGGGAGTTCACAAATAAATACTCAAAATTTTGATTTTTAGTCTCATAATTTGATTTCTCAACAAGACCAAAACTCACATCAACAAGAGTTATTATTAGGTACTCCCTATGGTCAAGTAGGGTTGAATTCACCCTTTTCTGTAGAGCGATCGCCTATAGAGTTAGAGTGTTATGAAACTATTATGAATCCAGGAGCATTGATTCGAGTTAAAGCTCCTCGACAGATGGGAAAAACTTCTTTAATGAGTCGAATTTTGAATTATGCTCAACAAAAAGGATGTCGCCGCCAAGCTTGTTTAAATTTTCAGTCAGCAGATGAAGAATTTCTGACTAATCTAGATTTATTTTGACAGTGGTTTTGTGCCAGTATTACTAATGAACTTAGACTAGAAGAAAAGCTATCTGAGTATTGGCAAGGAATATTAGAGAGTAAAAACAAATGTACAAATTATTTTCAAAGATATCTACTATCATAAATTTCTACTCCTATAGTTTTAGGCTTAGATGAAGTAGACCAAGTTTTTCAACACCCAGAAATTGCCACCTCCTTTTTTGCCTTGCTGTGGACTTGGCACGAACGTGGTAAAAATGAAACAGTCTGGCAAAAGTTACGGTTAGTAATTGTACATTCTAAAGAAGTATATATCCCCCTAAATATAAATCAGTCACCTTTTAATGTAGGCTTGCCAATAGAGTTCTCGTAACTCTATTGGGAAGAAGTAGAGAATTTAGTCAAGTTACACCATTTAGAATGGTCTCCAGAACAGATAAAAGAATTAATGGCAATGGTAGGAGGACATCCTTACTTAGTACGTCAAGCTTTGTATCAGGTTGCTAGGGGCAGAATAACTTTAGAAAAACTTTTACAAGTAGCCCCAACAGAAGAAAGACCATATTCTGACCATCTACGTCGTCACTTAAACAATCTCGAAGAAAATCCAGAGTCACTAACAGCAATTAAACAAGTTATTGCTGTAGATTATCCTGTACCTATAGGCACAAAAGAAGGGTTTAAATTACCCAGTATGGGATTAGTAAAGTTTCAAGGAAATTCAGTCATGCCCTTATGTGAGTTATATAGGAGATATTTTAGCGATCGCTTATGAAGTCAAATTATTAGTAAGTAGAGGTTTTGTCACTTAATCTGGTGCAGTTTATCATCTAATACTAAATCCGGTGCGCGATAGGAGTTTTATTTAAACCCCGCCCGGCGGGCTCTTAAGAGGCAAGAGGCAAAAGTACTGTTAGAAGAGGCTCCCTTATCCCCCACTATATTTTTTAAATTAGTGGTGTGCCTTTTGCGCTTCGCAGAGCTGCCGCTAAATGCGCTTCGCAAACATGAAAGGTTGGTGGGTTAAATCCCCCACTAGAGGCCTTCCCTGTTGCCAGCATGCCTCTGTTGCCTACCCATTCCCTTGGCGATAGGCTGTGTGCGTCACTAAAGTCCGCACCTTGTAAGCCCCCTCCTGTTGTCTACGCAGACTCTCGGCGCTTTTTGCCGATATGCCTTTAATAAGATATCATTGTCAATATAAAAAAATACCATGAACTGAGGTGCATCAAATGTATTTATTTGCTCCTAAAAAAACCTAATTAAAATCGTGCAAATATGCTTTTGATCAAAAAATATTTATCTCCACTATACAATCAGCGTAAATTAGCAAGAATGCTAAGAAATACAGTTAAATTCTTCTATAGTTTGTTAGAGATTATGACAATTTTACTCTCGGTTATCTTGTTAATCTTAGGGATCATCTATATTGAAGATACTCTAGAACAAAAAACAGAATGGGGTAAGGCATTTCTAGAGTCAATTGAAGATTCACAAATTCTAGGAACTATAGAAAATATTAGCATTGTTACAGCTCTAGTGATTTACATCAGATGGGGAAAAAATAAATCCCATTATCAAGCTTGGCAGGTAATTGACTCTGCCCAAGGATTACAAATTAGCTATGCTAGGATCAAAGCCCTAGAAGAACTTGTCAAGGGAGGCGTTTGTTTAAAAGGTTTATCTTTGCCTAAAGTCAATTTAGACCAAGTGAATTTAGTAGATGTAGATTTTAAAGAAGCAAATCTGCAAGGGGCAAAACTTTTAGAAGCAAACCTCAAAGGAGGTAAATTTGAATTAACTCAATTACAGGGAGCTTTTCTCTCGGGAGCAAATCTGCAAGATAGTTTTTTTCTATTAACTCAACTCCAAAAAGCAAACCTCTGTTCAGCTAACCTCAAAAATGCTGACATAGAAGGGGTTAATCTTTTAGAAGCAAGTTTACAAAAAGCTAATTTAGAGGGAGCCTATATATTAGGCAACCTTCAAGGTGTTGACTTGCGAGAAGCAAATTTAAAAGGAGCAAATCTGCAAGGCTGTTATCTTAAAAATGCTAACTTGAAAGCGACAAACTTGAAAGGAGCAAATTTAAGAGAAGTAAATTTAGAAGGAGCAAATTTAGAAGGAGCTAATCTACAAGA
>JAJEAQ010000175.1 GCA_022822685.1 Trichodesmium sp. jk18x7bins.61 | reverse complement strand
TCTATAGGTCAAATTATTTGAGAAAATTGATGTAAAAAATTAAAGTTATACGATAAATACGCAAGTTTTACTATTTTGATAGTTTTTCAAACTTGTGCTAGAAAAAAATACCAAAAGAAAGTGCAGCTTTTTGAAGCTGTAAAATTTAAGGATAACTGTTGTGTTTATGGGAGGAAAATTCAATAAATTGATTAATTAAAAAAATCAAGGTTATAGTTTACTAAAACCAAATTATTTAGAGCATTCTTTAATTAATTCTATACTTCTATACTATATAAAAGTGGATAAAATGTAAATGACTTATCCCATAAGTCAATTGTGATTTTTCCCAATTGGAACATTGATAATTTATTGGGAAATAATGTAATAGTTAATACTAAAGTCAAGGATGCGGGTAACAGGTAAATCTTGCTACTTGCGATCGCGCTGTTTTTTCAGTATAAATTCCTTAGTTGATTATGTGGTTTTGGCCTCTAGCATCTTCTATTTCATCAATTTTGGCCTTAAGTATGGATAAATCTGTTGCCACAAATCTTTTGTTAGTCACTATATCGTAAGCTTCCCACTCTTGAGAAAAGTCTACATCTTGCCAAATAAACCAATCTCGATAAATTTCACCTTCATCAATATCTCCACACAAGCCTAACCAGTCATCTCCATCAAATTTATCCACTGCTGATGCTACTAAGTCAAGCCATGCAACAGTAGTACAAGTATCTGTATTGATTTGTTGGTAGCAGATGTTAGATGTCATTGCTCAACTCCTTAATTAACTCTATACTTTAACTATAGGAACTTTTATCTCCAGACAATAATAGATATATGCCACTATCACAATCACCACATTTTAGGTATCAAGTGAATTGTGTCCTTTACTACTAAAACCATAAAGTGGGATAATTCTACAAACAGACAGTTAAAAAAACTGTCACTAAAATTGTTTGAGTCAAAGTTTTGTTGTATAACTGTTGACGTGTAATTTTAGGGGTGACGAAGGTATGCCCATTCCATTTCCATTCCTACCTTTTGTTATCTCTAATCACTTCAGGAAGATAGAAAATTTTTCTGGATTTTAAGGCAGTTATGAAGGAATGACAGATTGAATGACTTATGTGTATAAGTCTGATTAGAGAGAGCTTTGATGGATTTTTGGATCAAATCAGCAAGAAAAATTTTTAACTGCCTAAAATCCTCTACAGTTTCTCAAGTTGACAGGATATCTCTCTCATTGAGAGCAATTAATTATGGTTGAGGTGTTAAGCAATGCTTAGTATTAAGAATATTAGAATATATATTTTAGCGATCGCGGCAGTAGCTCTAACAATTTTTAGTACTCCCTTAACACTTGCAAAAAACTACACTAGAGAATTTGATGAGCAAGGGTATCTACGTCAAAACCCTGATGTGACAGAGTTAGTACGTCAAGGGAAGTTTCGCTCTGGTTATGAACATTATGTGAGATATGGGCAATATCAAAATCGCCCTGGTGCTTTCAAAACATTCAATGAACAAGAGTATTTGCGACAAAATCCTGATGTAGCAGATGCAGTCAGGTGTGGACAATTTAATTCTGCCTACGATCATTATCTTGGATATGGTCAATATGAAAATCGTCCTGGTGCTTCTAAATCATCACAACCAGAGCTTTATAATGATTATAATCAGCCTCCTTTTGTTAATAATCACTGGGGTTGCAAAAGTATAAGTCCTAATTTATCTCAAGAGGCATTTTTCCGAACTGAGAATCGAATTATTCATATTTGTCGATATGAAAATAGTAACAAATTAGCTTGGTTTGAGCCGATTAATCAAGATGGTTTTGGTTGGAGGAATTTTCCTGTAGAAGTAGCTTATAATGGTTCTATTAATTCTAGTATGGGGTATTTTGTTAATGATAATGAATTGATTCAGAGACGAGAAAATAAAATCCCTTACAGAGAGCAAGTTTTGACTAAATGGAGACTCAATAATACCCAAAGTTATCCTGATTATTTTAATTAAACTTAATCTCTCTTTTGTCAGAGTGGATGAAAATCTGAATGTTTAATTAGTTCAAATGAAGCTAATTCACTAATATAATTTTTTCTTAGTTCACAAAAGAGAGTTATAATAAATCTAATTCCATACTATAGCTTCGTCTGAGATAAGTTGCTTCATGTCTATGGCTTTGGTAGGAATTATCATCAAATTCGGCTCCGACATTTGGTCAATAAATTGTCAAAAACCTGGAGGATAACTAAATCTTAATTAAGGGAAGGGGGAAGATCAATTTCAAAGGGGATTTATACTAATTGGAGAAAAGTTGGCTACAAATTCTGTTGATAGGAGACACCAGAGGGCGGAGTTAGAGAGATGTCTATTCTAAACATTATTTGATCAGATTGGTATTATACTATTTTGAATAATCTCTATAAAACCCTAGCCTTTCTGGGAGAGAGTTGTAAGTGCTAATTTGTAACAAACATTTCTTATAGGGTGACATGAGGCTGATAGTAGAGACGTGGTATCAGTTTTGGGGGTTCGATGTCGGGATCAAAAAACAGAATTTTGACTGTATCGAGCCACAGAAACTGCTGAGTGGTAACATCTTGATACTTCTGTTCTCAAATCAGCCCTCGCCTCCTAACTCCTAATTATTTTGTATTTCAGCTTTCTTGTCACCCTGTGAGCAAACATTTGTTCAACTATTAGACTGCTCCAGAAATCAGATTGAAACCCCTGTAAAATCGAAGCTAAAATCTAGTTTATGAAGATGTCTATTATGCTACATTTTAAAGTTAGTAATTTAGTTGACATCGAAGTTTCTACAGGGTAGACTCGAAAAGGCTTATGTAATTTCTGGAGTTGGAGATATCTGTTCAGGCAAAGTATCATTTAAGTTATTTTTTTTTGCTTGTAGATTTTCTAAAGCTTGATGGGCACTAGGTAAATCTGGTTGAAGTTCGATGGCTTTTTCTAGGGAAGATATTGCTTGTTCATCTAATCCCAAATTTACTAAAGCTTCTCCTAAGTGATAATGTACAACACCTGAGTTGGGATGAAGCTCAATGGCCTGATGATAAGAAGCGATCGCTTCTTCCCATTTTTCTAACTTGGCCAAAGCATATCCCAATTTATGATGCAAATCAGCGGCAGTGGGATTAAGACTTATTATACGAAGATAAACAGAAACAGCCTCATCAATAAACCCCTGTTGTTCCATCATTTCTGCTAATTTGAGATGAGAATCGATTATTGTTTGATTCTGTTGTTGTTTTTTCTTCAAGGCCTCCTGTAGATGCTGATTAAATTTTTGATTATCTGGTTTAATTTCTACAGCTTTCTGATAACAGTTTATCGCTTCTTCCAATTTTTGCATTTCTGTTAATGCTTGCCCTAATTGGTTATATACCATTGCGGAATTGGGGTTAATTCTGAGAACTTCACGATATTCCGCTACCGCCTTATCCCACTGTTTTAGTTGGGCAAAGGCATACCCTAATTGATGATGAATTATTGCTGAATTAGGATTAAATTCAATTGCTGTTTGATAGGAAGCTGTTGCTTCTTCCCATTTTTGCAGTTGGACTAAAGCTGCTCCCAAATGATGATAAATTTCTGCATTTTTGAAATTTAGCGAGATACATTGCATACAAGCATCAATAGCTTCCTCCCACTTTTGTAACTTAGTTAAAGTTAGCCCAATGCAATAGTAGACTTCTGCTAAATTCGGATTTAACTCAAGAGCTTGACGGTAATAAATAATGGCTTGTTCTGGTTGACCAGAATTTTCTATAACCTTACCTAAGCTAAAATGGTATTCTGGCAAATAGGGGTTAATTTGAATAGCTTGATTTAAAGCATCTATTGCTTCATTGTACTGTTTTTTCTCCGCTAAAGCTTCACCTAAATATTGATATGCTAAACCAAAATTTTTGTCAATTTCAATAGCACTACTATAAGCTGCGATCGCTTCATCAAATAATCCTTGTTTTGACAAAGCTAACCCTAGATTTGTGTGAATTTTTGGCAATTCTGGATTAATTTCAATAGCTCGGCGCAAATATGTCGCTGCTTCATTAAAGTTCTCAAGTTTAATCAGAATTTCTCCTAAGTTATAGTAATGCCAAAGATAATTCGGCTGTAATTGAATTGCTTGATGGTAAGTATTTGCTGCCTCCTCTAAATTTCCCTGTAAGCTGAGAGCTTCTCCCAAATTTTGATAAGCTGCTGCTGATTTAGGGTTAAGTTTAATTACTTGGCGGTAAGCATCAGCAGCTTTAGGGAAGTTACCTTGCCTCAAAAGTTGATTCCCAGTATAAAGATAATTAACACTGGTTTCTGTTATTGTTTTTGACATTATTGTCTAATTAACATACTAACGATCGCTGGATTTGCTTTGTTCAATTAACTATAGTCAACTAAGTATTTTATCAGAAAAGTAGTTTTTTTGTCAAAAAAAATCTCTATATACTTGGTAGTGCATCAGTAAAGTGTGGGATAAGTAATCAAGTCGTTCCATAACCAAGGGGCGATTGCGTTCCGCAAAGCTTCGCTAACGCTAACCCAGCCACCACACAGAGGACATTCCATGATAATTTAAACTATTTGGGGATAATACTCATTTTTCCATTCCCACACTTTCTTGATGCACTACCCATTCTGTCAACTTCTAACATTCTTAATTAGGGGTTCATAATCTGAGGATTGAAGTAGTATCAATGACTGAGCAAGTAGCTCATGGCTGAATGCTTGCTTATTATCAGTGTGAGGAGTATGGAAAATAATTAATATCATGTCCGCTTGATTAAGTATAATAAAATTATTGATCGCCTTAACTTCTAATGATTTATCCAATATTCCTAATGTCCTCGTTTTTTAAGGATGGGTGGGGAGCTATGAGGTAATTTATTAACTACTTGAATCGGATTCAAGAGTACATCTGCTGAAGGCTTTAATAATGTATATAAAAATTGGATCAAAAAATCATGTATAATAATTACATAAATCAATCAATGAATCAAGAAAAGTTAGAGTAGTTGAAGGCATTAACTCAGGTGATGATTGTCAGTGATCTGTGGCATGGCTCTGGTTTAATAGAATCTAGTCAATCTACTAAAACTAAGCAGGATGCTACAAAGCCATTTCAAGCTAAGACTCAAACAAACTATCCAGGGCAAAAATAATAATCAGGGGTGAAATTTTATCCTCATGTCTAAGGCTATAGGTTCTCATTTTACTCCTATTTATGCCCTATTTTGGTAGGTGTTGCTGCGCCGACACAACATTCTTTTCTAAGAAATATACCCTCTTAAAATATGATTATGCCTCGGCTCTTCTAACTTATTCAATGCCTTAGCCTCTATTTGTCTAATTCTTTCCCGTGTTAAATTAAAAGCTTCACCAATTTGTTTGAGGGTTTTTTCTTGACCATCATCTAAGCCAAATCGCATTCGCAATACATTTCTTTCACGTTCACTTAAAGTTTTCAGAACAGTTTCTACATCTTCTTGCAGGCAATTTTCAAAGACATATTGTGTAGGTGTTTCCCCGTCAAATTTAATGGCTTCCTTATAGATGGTATTTTCTCCTTTACTGATAAGATGGTCTAAAGATAAAGTTGCTTGAGTGCATTCTATAATAAATCGTAATTTCTCTGCTGTTATCTCCATGCGTGTAGCGACTTCTTCTGCATTGAGGGGAGAAGGTTCCATTGATATCTGTTTAATTATTTTTTGAATTTGGGAAAGGGTTTCGTAGAGATAAACTGGCAATCGGATGATCCGAGAAGAATCACAAATAGCTCTAGTAATTCCTTGTCTAATCCACCAAATAGCATAAGTAGAGAATTTATAACCTTTTGTGTGGTCAAATTTTTCTGTGGCGCGAATTAATCCTAAACTGCCTTCTTGAATTAAATCTTGGAAGTCTACTCCATGGTTTTGATATCGTCTGGCAATTGATGTCACCAATCGCAGGTTAGCTGCCACCATTTTATCTTTAGCTAGTCTACCTTGCTGGAGGCGATCGCGCAGCTCTGATGTACTCATGTTTAATACTTTTGCCCACTCTGTTTCATCGGCTTTTCGCTTGAGTTTTCCTTCTAACTCTTCCCTGGTTTTTTCTAAAGCTATTAATTCATTAATTTGATGTGCTAAATCAATTTCTTCCTCAGTACGCAATCGACTAATTTGCTGAATTTCTTTGTGATAGAATTGAATCGAATCATCAGTCAATATTGCGCTTGCTGGTTCTTCATCTGGGTCATAACTATATTCAGTACTATATTTATTTGTGAATTCGGCTGGGGATTCTAGAGGATTCTGGGTTACGCTCTCTAGCCAGTAAGTATCATAATAAGTAGGATTTTTACAATCAATTAGCCACCATTTAATGTTGAGCTTTATATTTTCTAATCTTTTTTTTCTAGTCTGAGGAGCAACTATTATTAAGTGATTATAATTATTTGTGCCAATTAGTAAAAAATTTTTGTGGCTTCTGGAGAGACTTTGAAAAATAGTTATCATTTTTTCGTGAAGTCTATGATTTGTTTTCAACTCTGCTTTTTGTAACTCCAACAGAAATACTTGTAAGTCATCTTTTTCATGATTATAAATTATATAAGCATTGCAGATAGCTTCACTGCAAGAAGTTGGTAGTTCCAGTTGTTCAACATCTAAATTTTCCGCTTGGAAATTATAACCAAGTTTTTCCAACAAAGTTACTATTTTTTTCGGGCTATTAATTTTTTTTAAATCCTCTACTTCTAATGAATACCCTATCATTACCATCTCTCTCCAAAATGAATTGACTTATGTTAATATCTTGAATCCTGATGTGTTTGGATTAAAAACATTATTTTTTTACTTTTCTTTCAAAATACACAAATTGAACGGAAACATTTTTGATTTTTTATGAAGAATTATTCTGGGTTGTGAGAGCGATCGCAAATCAAATTTTTGTCAGGATGGTCAAACCCTGACTGTAAGCCATGAAATTCTCAAGACATGTTTTGCCTATTAGTAGTGATCGCCCTTGGGAAATCTTAGCTATTACCATCCTTAAACCTCTACTCCTTCTCATTATACTATATTTATTATATTATGTCAATATTCATAGTCAAAATTGTGAGAATATGATGTAGTGAGTAACTTTGAAGATAATTAGAAAATACAATATATACATACCATATTTAAAACATTATGTCAATCTTTTGTTGTCTCGATATATATTCAAAACCGAACAAACACAGTCTGCCAATCTGAGTCACCGACATCCTGAAGTGCAGAATGTAGTATATGTCAGAAATTATTGTCAGTTAAACCTTTCAACTAAATCCATTCATACTTTTAACTTTTGACTTTTTAATTTTGACTGTTGACTCATGAATGTGTCTGCAATCAGTAGATGCAGGATTGAAGTAGTCAATAATTATGTAATAATCATCAATAAACTGATTAATTTTGATCAAAAAAATTAACAGCTTTTCTCTATAGAAACTAGGAGTAAAATATGGAAACTCTTTTAGGTATTTGTTTAGGTGTGGGCTTAAGCGCAGCTTGTGGCTTTCGGATATTTGTGCCTCCATTAGTGATGAGTATTGCCGCGCAGTCAGGACATCTGCAATTGTCTCCTGATTTTGCTTGGATAGGAACCTCTGAGGCAACAGTAGCTTTTGGGGTAGGTGCATTTTTAGAAGTTGCTGCTTATTACATTCCTTGGGTTGATGAATTACTAGATATTGTTGCCACACCAACAGCAGTAATCGCAGGAGCTATAATTACAAGTTCATTTGTGAGTGAGATGAGCCCAATGCTACAGTGGACGAGCGCAGTTATTCTGGGTGGAGGAACTGCTGGTGCAGTACAAGGTTTAACAGATGTCACTAGGTTAGCTTCTACAACTCTCACAGGAGGGTTTGCTAATCCAGGAGTTTCAACAATGGAGTTATTGAGTTCTACAGTTTTGTCAATCTTGGCAGTTCTTATACCAGTATTAGCAGTGTTAATTGTATTTATAATAATTTGGTTATTATTGTCAGGAGCAAAAGCTTTGCATCATAAATTGAGGAAAAGAAATAATACATAAATACCACCTATATAAATACGATAAAACTGATAATTTTCGTAGTTTTGCTTGAGCAATATAGTTTGAATTATGGGATACAATCATAAGTAAAAACGAATGGTTGTTATAGGTATTTAATATCAGTAAAGATAATAGTACAGCCATTTGTTTAATATGAAATCCGGTTTTATGATCAATTTATAATGTAGGATAAAAAAATTGCAGATGTTACATTAGAAGTATCAAAATACTATTGATTACTAAATTTAAGTTAGTTATTTTGCTGAATTTTATCTAAGTAGTTATCAAGTTAAATCACTTATTTTCAATGTTTTATAAAAAGGAATGGATGTATGAATTAAAATTTTAATTTGCGGCAATTACTAATTGTTAAATCATATCAGTTTTGACTAAAATTTAATTATAGGTAAAAAAATTTTTCCAGAGCAGGTAACAAATGGAAAATGAACTCACACCTAGTGGAAATAACTTACTCGCCAGCGAGCTTACAGAAGCGATCGCTCTCTCCCCAGGAGAACTTGCCGATTTTCCCGATGGGTTAGCAGCCCTTAGTGGCAACGATACAATTACAGGCTCTTTAGGTTCAGAAGTAATCATGGGAAATAGGGATGAAGATAGCCTGATTGGTGGAGGTGGCACGATACTTTGGTGGGTGGAAAAGGGAATGATACGGGAGAAGGTGGCAATGGTATTTAGTTCGTGGCGATCATGAAGCTGATGTTGTTAGAGGAGGAAATGGTGCTGACAACTTATTTGGAGGCAAAAGAAATGATAGCCTGTTTGGTGATGAAGGTAATGATGATTTGTTTGGCGATCGTGAAGACGACATTCTCACTGGTGGTTTGAGCGAAGATGCTCTTAGTGGTGCAGATGACAGCGATGTATTTGCATTAGAAAGCGTTGCAGGCACAGATATGATCGCCGACTTTGAAAATGGCATTGATTTAATTTAATTACCTGACAGCTTAAGTTTTGACGATATTAGTCTAGAAAACAGTAGTGGTGGCCAGTCTGGTAGGGTAATTATTGATAGCCTGACTGGAGAAACTATAACTCTAATAGATAATGTATTTGCCGAGAGTCTCAGCAGTGCCAATTTCCTATTTGATCCCAATTCCAGTAGCGACGCAGGTAGTCAAGATTTCATGGATAGAGTTGTTGAGCTTACCAATCAAGAGCGAGCTCAGTTTGGCTTGCCTCCTCTGACAACAAATACCCAGTTAGCCGAGGCCGCACAAATTCACACTGAGAATATGACACAGCAAGACTTTTTCGATCATACTGAGTTAGATGATTCATCAATTAGCGATCGGGTTGAAGCTACAGGCTATGGCTTTTTAGCTTGGGCAGAAAACATTGGGGCAGGGTATGAAACACCAGAGGAAATAGTAGAAGGATGGATGAATAACGCTGGGCATCGCGCTAATATTTTCGATCCAAATTTGGAGGAAATTGGTGTTGGTTACTTTTTCCTGGAGAATGATACTGGTAACGTTAATTTCAACCATTACTGGGCACAGGTTTTTGAAACACCTGTGTATATCTCTTAGTAGTTGGGATGTCGCCCTATCCTTGGAATTAAAGGGTGACATCCCAACTACAAACTAAGGCTTTTTGTTTCTGTAGAAAGGTAATTGTTTTATGGCTCGATTAAACTACCAAGAAATTGTCATGCAAATAGTTAAAGAACACTATCAATATCATAGTCAAGATCGACAATATGAAACACAACTCATTTTGGATTCAGAAAGAAATCACTATTCATAGGTTGAGTTAAGCGCCAGCGCAACCCAACAAAAACATACTTGTTCTGTAAAACTCATGTTTTATCCCCCCAACCCCCCTTTGAAAGGGAGGAATAAAACGAAACATCCAATGATATTTCAGTTAAATTGGTTTAATGATGGACGTTTTCTAAAGCATTTAAGAGTCTGTTTTTTTTGCTTCACAATGTATTGTTCTAGAAAAGTTTCTAGTTTTTGTTTGCCATCCTGGGTAATTAAGTTATAAAAAATTTCTGCTGTTTCATTGAGTGTATAAAAACGATAAAAACGCTCATCTTCTGCAACTTGCTGCACATAAATTAAAAGAATATTTACAGTAGATAAGATTTGAGCTTTGACGAGATCGTGTTCTTTTTTTCTGGGCGTTTATAGGAAACTGACTGACATTCTGCGGCTAATTTTGCTTGGCGATTTGTTCTTAATCCTCGTTCTATTGCGGCAATATCTACTTTGCAATTCATCCAAATTTCCCAAATATCTTTCTGTATCCAGCCAGATTAGTAACAAGTACTACTGAGACTAACTTGGGGGCCCTAAAGAAAGTTATTACCTAGAACTACTTCTAAAAGATCTATCACATTCATTTCTACTTCATTGAGAATTGCCCAGCTTTTAAAATTACTATAAGTAGAAAGTAAATCATCAGCATTATTAGATTTCATTGAAATGAATTATTCGTTAAAAAAGAGGCTTAGTTGATGGGCAGTCATAATTTTTCTCCTTTTCATTAACTATTTACAGCCTATCTAAAATATTGGGTCAAAGCTATCACAGTCTGTGAATAACTGTGAATAATTGTGATTAACTTTGAGTGTTTCGTGAGTGCTATGATAAATGTTGATAAGATTAGATTTGTAGATTGATTAAGATTGTTCTGATAAATGAAATATAAAGGAGAATTTTCAGAAGCTCATAACGACTGGGAAGTAGAAAGACTTTTTCATGATTTAGAAGCGTTTGGTGAATCTTTATCACCTACTGCCGAAAGATTTTTGTTAGGAATTTTATGTGGTAACCGCCCGATTGATATAGCTGAAAATTTAAACAAAAGTTCTGATATTATTCAGCAAACTTTATTAAAAGAGATTTATCCAGCAATAGAAAACTTAGTTAATTCTGAGAGCAAAATTAACTGGCGCTCTGCTCCTCAACTACTAGAAAAAGAGTACAGAAAAAAACCACAAAGCTCGCCTCCTACTTCGACTGATATACAAATTGATTGGCGTGGGGTATGTACAACAATACTGGAGAAGCAGCAAGCAACCAAACAACTCAGACATAAAACGACTGTAACAGGTTGTGAAGTTGAGGTACTTGTTGCACTGGGATTAGTTGTGAGCGCAAGCTACAACAACGTAGTGTCAGTATGGCGCGATAGAAAGACTAGGGGAGAAGGAATTTGTTACCCGCACTTACGAACATGATGAATTCTTGCGGGATGTTTCATTCAAGGAAAAAAGTCAATTCATTGCTATTATTGGCGAAACTGGTTCTGGTAAAACTACTTGGTTAGATAAAATTATTACCCACCTAATGAAACATACAGAGGATATATATGTATCCCACTCGCCGTTTTGCAGGGGAGAGCACTAGAAGAGTGTATTTTGTGAAAGTGCTTGTCAGAAGTGATCGCTCTGATTGACTTAGACATAGATTAGGAAATTTTGAGGAAGCCATTAAAACTACTACAACAGAGTGGAGTGTGGTTGTTGCTTGATGGTGTGGATGGAATGGCGAAGACTTCTGCTAGTGGAATTCTGAATAATATCCAACTATCGCTTACTGGTTGGTTAAGTGAGGCGCGAGCTGTATTAATTTGTCGAACTAATGTTTGAGATGTTGATATAAACCCCCCGACTGGTTTTGAAGCTTACAAAGTTTTGGAGTTTAGAGTAAAAGAAGTTGATGATTTTATTAATCAGTGATTTGTTAAAGCTGAGAAGAAAAACTGGGAAAAGATTTGCAAGTAAAATTAAGAGAATTACGATATGAACATATTTATCGATTAGTTTAAAGCTCCCTCTGGTTATCGTTGCTCTGTCAGATTTTTTATTTTTATGAAAATGATAAAAATACTGAGTTGCCAGAAACTGAAGCTGGACTTTATCAACAGTTGATCAGGTATTTTTATGGGTGGAAGTCTGAAAAAATAGGTATTGATCTGAATATTCAATCTAACCTCAAGAATGAACTTCACGAAGCTTTAAATAGACTGGCTTTGGCAGGTTTAAATAGTTCGACAAAGTTTCGGTTGCCTGTAGATTTAATTCAGAAGGAAATAAAAGATGATGAGTTATGTAACTTAGCAAAGAAATGCGACTTATTAGTTTTAATAGACTGAGAAGTTAAAAACTGACGAATATGTTTATGCGTTTTTTAATTCCTCTTTTCAAGAGTATTTTGCTAGTCTTGTTATTCCTAACTGGGAGTTCTTTTTTTAATCATATTCCTGAAGATATACGAAACTAAACCTACCGATTTTTTGATTCAAGCTGGCAAGAGGTAGCTCTGATGTGGATAGAGAAAAATAATTTTCCAGAATCAGATATAGAAAAATTATTGCTATTTTTGATGATTTTCAATCAGATAATTGTTTAGATTTTTAAATCCGTAAAAATCTGCATTTCATAACTTCAGTATTATCCAATTTTGTAGATATTTTATATCTAAATAAAAAAAAGGTTTGATTCGTTATTCTTGAACTCC
>JAJEAQ010000547.1 GCA_022822685.1 Trichodesmium sp. jk18x7bins.61 | reverse complement strand
ATTTTTTGCTGATTTATATTGCTTTGTGGTGATTTTGAGCTAGTTAGTATGGGAATTGGGAGTAGGGAGTTGGGATGAGGGGCTAATTCTCTCCCCTTCTGCCCTACCAGTAATTCGGCTATTGAGAGCGGCTCCTGCTCTTTCCCGCGGCTCCTAACTCCGCGCCTCCTAATTCCTAAAAATAGTTATTTTTTGAGGGACTTCTCTACATGAAGGGTGTTTATGGGGTTTGAGTTTGTGTTTGTGTGTTGGTTGTTTGGTTGTTTGGGGTTGGTTTTATGTTTACTATCGAAAACCCCACCCGTAAGGGCGGGGTTTTATAACATCTACCAAACACCTAATGTGTATCCGCGCGTCATAACGCTGGCTCTCATCCCGACGCTCCCCTATCGGGAGAGGGCTTATTTTCTCGCCAATTTGTTAATATTTTTGGTATGCAACATGATTAGGCATGAGAGACATGGTGTCTCAGACTTAAGAGTACATTTGGTCTGTGTAACTAAATACAGACGTAAAGTGTTAACCTCAGAAGGACTAGCTTTGATCAAAGAATCTTTTGAAGCAGTAGCAAAAAAAATGAACTTTCAAATACTTGAGTTTAATGGTGAGTCCAATCATGTTCATGCTGCCATTGAGTATCCCCCAAAACTTTCTATTTCTCAAATAGTTAACCACCTCAAAGGAGTTTCTAGTAGAATGTGTGGTAAGGCAGGATATCAAAAGCCACATCAAACAGCACTTTGGAGTCCTTCTGATTTTGTCACTTCAGTTGGGGGCGCACCACTTGAAATTCTTAAACAGCATATCCAAAATCAAAAGTCCCCCTAGAAGGGGGACTTTTGAGACCCAATTTTTCGGTCAAAAGTCATATCAGACCTCGCCCTCGCGGGCGGGGTTTAAATCAGGACTTACGCCAAAGCACTATATATAGTAATTTCAAACTATCGCGCCACACTATATATAGAGTTTACTATCCATAAATGGGTAAGTCCTGATAATTTCAAAAATATAGTGAGGGACAACAGACCCTTTTCAAGCAGTACTTTTGCCTTTCGAGCCTACCCATTCCCTTGCGCCTTTCGTCGAAGCGGGGTATCGGGGATCTTGCCTGTTCCCTCAAGCTATCCCGAAGGGAGTTGAATTCTGTGTGGCTTGTAGAGTCGGCTATTCCTCTGGGAAATCCCTGAATAAAAAGAAAAACTTAAATCATTATTATACTTCTCATCAGAATCCAAAATACTATGAATGAAAATTTCAATTCTTCTCTAGCTAATTCTTCCGATTCGAGCCCTACCTTAGAAAATTCTAATGGTACAAAATTAGCAATAACTCCAGTTAAAAAAGCAAAGGAGTACTCGAACTCTGTAGATAACGACATTGAACATCTACTACCTAACCCTTCTAATACAAATCTCTATGGTTTAGTGAACAATCAAATAGATGAAGGGCCTAGAAATCGATTGGGTTCGATTATCACCCTAGCAGCGATCGCGTTGATGATTCTAGGGTTAGCTATAGATCATGTACTACTGGGCTATACAAGTGCTATTGTCGTCATGGCTACTTCCATCCAGATGATCTGGCCGAGTTGGGGTAAGGTTTGGAAAACTCTCATTCCTCCAGTGTGGCGTAATCTGATTGTCGCTTGCTTTGGTATGCTAGCAGCTATTGTTGGTTTACTGATGTTAAGTGGGGCAAATCAAGAACCTGGTACCCGTAATATCCAGATTAACTGGGATGCTATTGGAGCGTTAGGTGAGCTGATTGGTGCGTTAGGTCAAGTTTTAATTGCGATTATTGCTGTATATGTGGCTTGGCGACAATATGTTATTTCTAAAGATTTGACAATTCAGCAAAACCGCATCACTCAACAACAAACGATTGATGCTTACTTTCAAGGTGTTTCTGATTTGGCAATGGATGAAAAAGGTTTTTTGGAAGATTGGCCGCAGGAACGAGCGATCGCGGAAGGGCGTACAGCAGCTATTATTAAAAGTGTAGATGCAGAAGGGAAAGGGAAAATTCTCAGATTTTTATCTCAGTCGAAGTTGGTAGCACCAATTAAGCGCGATCGACAACTAGGTCGCCCGATTCTAGATGGAAATGGTGGTTATGCTGAGGATAGGGAACATGGTATCCGTGTGATTGATTTAGGAGTAATGTTAGCTGGTGCTGACTTGACAAAAACAGATTTACGGTGGACTGAATTGAGTGATGCTAATCTTGTCAGAGCTAATCTTTCTGGTTGTGACTTGGTGAAAGCTAACTTCTCTCGCACTATATTGTATGAAGCCAGTTTAGTAGGTGCAGATGTTAAAGGTGTAAGATTTTTCTATGGCTCTGCTGAAACAGCTACTCCCCGCAGTCGTACTAATATACCTAATTATCAGACAGGTATTTGCACTGGTGCAGTGGTAGAAAATGTTAATTTTACTGGGGTGAAGCGTTTGTCTGATGAGCAACGTTATTATTGTTGTGCTTGGTGTGGAGAAAAAAGTAGAAGAACTATACCTGGTGGTTGTGAAGGTATTCCTAATAAGTTAGGCCATTAGTATACCGAACCTTTCGTAAGTATTGACTACTAAATACTCTTAGCCAGATGAGCATCGCGAAACTAGGCCTAAATTTGTACAATCAAAAAATTTTGTTTGTATTTGCGATAGGGCGTCCGAATAATATAGTGGAAAATTCCATAGAATATGACTCTTTCCCTAATCCTTCTCTCCTATTTCCCAAGCTGCTTGAAAGAAATCTCGTTCACATAGCATGGCATAATAGTATGCTGATTCTGCCTCTTTGATATTATCTGTGTAGCGATCGCTAATACTCTCTAGCTGTTGGGCTACATTCTCAAATTCCTGACTGCTGTAAGTACGAATCCAGTCAGAATATTGATGCACTGGAATTTCTGGTGTAGCTAATTTTTGCCCTAAAAAAGCGTACAGTCGCAGACAAGGAGTCATTGCTGATGCGATCGCGCCAATATTACTACCCCAGGCTGTTGCTAGTAAAAAATCTGTGTAGCGCTGTGTAGCAACTCCTGGCTTAACCATTTCTAGATTTACTCCCCATTTAGCAGCATAATTTTGATGCAGTTTTAATTCTTCTTTTACCTCTCCAGCTAAAGTCTGAAATAATTCAAATATTTTCCATTCAGAAGATTTAGCCGCAGCAACACTGTAAGCGCGGGCAAATGCTCTCAGAAAAAAGGCATCTTGTCCAATATAATAGGCAAAACTCTTGTGAGGCAGTGTGCCATCAGCAATTCCTTGCACAAACGGATGGGATAAACAGGTTGCTGCTAATTGTTGGTTTGCTTTCCATAAATTATTTGATACCATAAATAGCTACTAGAAATTCCTCTCATAATTTTTATTATATCAGGACTTACGCAACGGTACTATAGATAGTGTTAATATTTGTAATACATACCAATTAATAGGCTATCTATAGCGGTAATGTGTAAGTCCTGATATTTCAATTTTTACTTTTGACTTCCCTAAAACGGTATAATGCAATATTCTATAGTAATTCCTATCTATAATGAAGAGAAAAATCTACCGGAATTATATCGGCGCATCAGTGCTGTTATGGATAGAATAGATGGAAATGTAGAGTTAATTTTGATTAATGATGGGAGTCGCGATCGCTCTGTCCACATCCTCCGAGAATTTCATCAACAAGACTCTAGAATCTGTTACTTAAGTTTGGCGCGTAATTTCGGGCATCAAATAGCTGTTACTGCGGGATTGAATTTTGCTAGGGGCAATGTTATTGTAGTTTTAGATGGAGATTTGCAAGACCCACCAGAGTTAATCCCAGACTTGATTGAAAAGTGGCGACAAGGTTATCAGGTTGTCTATGCGCAGCGTACAAAAAGACATCAAGAAAGTTGGTTAAAGCGATCGTTTGCTTTTGTGTATTATCGGATTTTAAGACATTTAGCAGATGTAGATATTCCCATTGATACAGGTGATTTTTGTTTAATGGATAGATGTGTTGTGGATGTGTTGAATAAAATGCCAGAAACTAATCGTTATATTCGCGGGCTCAGAGCATGGGTTGGTTTTCGACAAACCGCGATTAAATTTGAGCGCAAAGCTCGTTTTGCTGGTGAGATTAAATATACTTTTGGCCAATCTTTGGCTTTGGCAATTAATGGTTTAGTCTCTTTTTCTAAGGTGCCTTTGCGATTGTCTACCTATGTAGGATTATTTGCTGCTTGTGTGGCTTTGTTGATGGCTTGTTTAGTCTTATATTGGCGGATTTTTTATCCAGATTCACCATTGACTGGTTTAGCAACTATTATGATGGTAATTTTCTTTTTGGGGGCGGTACAATTAGTGAGTATTGGGATTTTGGGGGAATATATCGGACGGATTTATGAAGAGATAAAAGGTAGACCTCTTTATACTTTGTCTGAAGTGAGGGGGTTTGGCGATCGAAATTAAAAGATTAGAAGTCGGCAATTAGCTTGAGGCTGGAAGTTATCAATATCAGTACTTGTGTTTGCCCACTTGATCTGGCGTAGAAATTTGGCGAGTCATTCATGGGGCTAGAGATTTAGCATTTATCTTCAAGGAAATGGATGAAGAAAATGAATAGAAGGCAATTGTCCTAAATACTGAGGCCTAATTAAAAAAATAGCGATCGCTTTTCTACTTTCTAAGATTAGTAGTAAAATCAAGAAGTTAATTTAGTATAATCAGGACTTACGCATTTTGGGCTATATATAGTGTCCCACTATTGATTGATAAAATCTTCAGTATTTTTAAACAGGATAAAATCTGTAATCGTGACAGCGATCGGAGGATTTAGTAGGGGGTAATCTTCTGCTTTTACTGATTAGACATCTCCGACAATTAATCTGAAAGCCTGACTCTTCCAAAGCTAAAACATAATTTCTGGAGATGTCTATTGCGAAAGCATAATCTTTAGCCTGGTTGTAAGCTACAGGTTTGCTAAAAGCAGTCATCCATACTATTTGCATTTCAATAACTACAATGCTCAAACTTATTAAAGAACATCAATCCTTCGGTGGCAAAGTCACCTATTACTCTCACCTCTCATCCTCCTGTAACATTGAGATGGGTTTTTCGATTTATCAACCACCTCAAGCCAAATTCAAACCACTACCAATTCTATATTTTCTCTCTGGTTTAACCTGTACTGAAGAGAACTTTATGGTTAAAGCAGGAGCGCAACAATTTGCGGCTAAATATGGCTTAATTTTAGTTGCACCAGATACAAGCCCACGGAATACTGGGATTGTAGGAGAAGATGATGATTGGGATTTTGGTACTGGTGCAGGATTTTATGTTGACGCTACTTCAGAACCTTGGAAAAAGCATTATCAAATGTATAGTTATGTCGTTAAAGAATTACCAGAACTTATCGCCATAAATTTCCCTGTACAAACAGATAAACAAAGTATTTTTGGTCATTCAATGGGAGGTCATGGAGCATTAATTTGTGCTTTAAAAAATCCAGAAAAATACCAATCAGTTTCTGCTTTTGCCCCAATTTCAGCACCCATGCGTTGTCCTTGGGGTGAAAAAGCTTTTAGAAATTACTTAGATTCAAACCAAGCAAATTGGCGTGATTATGATGCTTGTGAATTAGTTTTAAATTATGGCTATAGTCGTCCGATTTTAATTGATGTGGGAACTGCTGATCCTTTTTTAGAAGAGCAACAATTATTACCAGAATTATTTGAAGCAGCTTGTCAAAAAAAAGGAGTAACTTTAAATTTAAGGATGCAAACAAATTACGATCATAGTTATTATTTTATTGCCTCTTTTATAGAGGAACATATACGTTATCATGCTGAAGCTTTGAACTCAACAAAAACTTGATGCCCATAGCATTGAAACATTTATAAGTGCTCAGGCGTATGATGGGGGATACAAACAGTTATCAATTAGTTCCGGTAATGACTTGAAGTTGCTCTGAACAAATAATTGTCTCCTACTTAATTGATAACTGATAACTGATAACTGATCACTGATAGTGGGGGAGAAGTTAGAGTCGACGCCCGATATTGTTCGGGGCGCCTCTCCTTCAGAACCGGACGTGAGACTTTCATCTCATCCGGCTCCTAGTTAGTCTGAGTTTTCACTCTGCTCATGTGTTCATAATGATGACATTGGCTGTGGAGTGCCTCAAGGTTCCCTGGCTTCCAGTTATTATGGTCGCCATCCTTATGGTGTAATTCTACCTTATTTCCAGGCATGAACTGTAATCCACAAGCCTCACATGTATAG
>JAJEAQ010000453.1 GCA_022822685.1 Trichodesmium sp. jk18x7bins.61 | reverse complement strand
CTTCTGAAAGCTCTGTCAAGTAGGCTCACCTGACAATTAACTACAGCTCGATGACTATTGAAAATAATGTTCGGGTATATTCAGGTTTGTCTTTACCAAGGGATGAAAAAACATTAACTCTTCGTTCTGGGGGGGTTGAGAGCCGAATTTAGCAGTGTTAGGGGCTGATTTACAGGTTGAAGGTGGTTTAACTATCACTGGTGATGATTCTGTGTCTGGTGGTTTATATGTAGGAACAAAGCCTTCTACTTTTGAAGGCTCTGTAACTGTTGATAATACTTTGACTGCTGATGTTTGATCTATCACTGGTGGTTTGTCTGTACCTAGTTTATTAGATGGTCAGATCAAAATGCAGCTAACAGGAAAATTGACTTTTATGATGGACGAATCCAATACTGACCATCAGAAAGAGGAAGTGGAGATAGAATTTATCAACGAGAATGAGATTGATAATATTGATTGGCGGCCAGCGAAGATAGGTTATATACAACAACCAGGTTATGGTGGGTGTTTGATGATTAGAGGTAAAGGGTTGATCATCCAAGATGGAATCGGTGGTCATGTAGCACAGATCATGAGTAGTTCCGAACCAGTTCCCGATTGGCCTCATTGTATGATGATGATATTAGGGGAAATATATGCCGAGGATTTCATTGAGCTATCTGATCGAATAAACAAACAGAGCATTACACCATTTAAAGATGACTTTTCTAAAATCTTATCTGTTGAACCAAAAACTTACACAAGGCGAGGAAGCTCAAATTTATCGACAATTTCTTATTTTGCTGAAGATTTTCATAAACTAGGACTCAAGCAACTTATTCATTATGACGAAGATGGTTAGCCCAAAGGTATTTATTCTCAAAAAATGATTATTTATGTAATTGAAGTACTCAAAGAGCTTAACGAAGAAGTCAATAATCTCAAACAAGAAGTCAATAATCTCAAATCACAATTGTCAAGTATGGAAGTTATCAAAGAGCTTCAGCAAGAAGTCAATAATCTCAAACAACAATTGTCAAGTAAATCTGGAGTGCGTTCAATTCTCGACAAGTTGGGGTGGTAGGCGATCGCGTTAGCATCGACATTCCGATCGCCCCCTAATACTCGAGTCAATGCCAGTTTCAAATTTACTACAAGAAAAAAGGGGACTGGGAAGGGGCTGCCTGGGGCAGCCCCCTTCCTCATCTCCAATCATAATTATCATTATTAAATGTATATTTTATTTTTTTGGAAGTCCCTGATTAAGCGACAAGTCTATAGAATTGTAGCAATGTTTTATGAGATTGGTATTAGACTCTCTTCCGAGCAAGAAGCGATCGCTATTCTTGATCCTCTGATCGAATGTGAAGCAGGCTCTTGAGTATATGATTAGAAGTGGGCAGATAGACTGCGATGATTTGCTTATTCAAAGTTGGCCTGAATTTCGTGGTGATGATCGCGATTACTCTTATGAGCAAGTATTTTTTCTGCTACTCTCAAATCAACAGAGCTAGTCGAATGATCATCGAAGTAAATTGGTCTATTTTTATTGCGATCGTTATTTATTAAAATTGTAGAGCAGTAATATCATGTTCAGATAATTTGTTATAAAAACTTTGAACCCTACAACCTATAGTTCCAAACCTTTCTAAGGGCGGCGCCGGGGAGATCAAATCAGGGAGTTGGGAGAGGGCTATTCAATTACACAACATCCTCTTTTACAATTATTTATTTATAGAACCCATTTGATATCTATAATAATGGGCATTAGCAAGTCTTTTAAGTATTTTTTGAGCAGAAAAAATCAGGCCTCAAATTCTATTTGACAGTATTTTCTGTGCGGAGCGTCTGGCTAACTCCCAACTCCCAACTCCTAACCCCTACTCAAAACTAATATTTACAAAGATACCAAATTGGTTCTATAAGTATTCAACCGAATATCATATAAAACACTGAGAATAAAGCTCGTAGTTGGGATGCTGCCTTATAGTTTTAATTGGAGGGCAGCATCCCAACTACAAACCCAGATTTTTTGATTCAGTCTCCCAGACAAATACCCATACTCCGAGCAGTTTTGACTAAAGTATCATTAGGATCAACTTCCCTGTATTTAGCGATCGCATCTGCAATGGGCACACTCACAACTTGTCGATTTTGCCAAGCTACCATGTGGCCATATTTGCCTTCTGCAATCAAATCAACTGCAGCCACTCCAAAAGCTGAAGCAATTAGGCGATCGGTAGGAGAAGGGGTCCCACCCCTTTGAATATGACCTAATACTGTCACCCTGGTTTCTGCACCACTGCAAAGAGAAATTTTATCTGCCAGATATTGGCCAATACCTCCAAATCGAGATTGACCAAAAGAATCATTAATTGTTACTGGCTCCCCTGTTTCAGTGCGAACCGCCTCTGCCACAATTACTAAAGAGTAATTTTTACCTAAACCTTGACGTTTGCAGATATAGTCACAAATCCGATCTATTTTGTAAGGAATTTCCGGAATCAAAATCACATCTGCACCGCCAGCAATACCAGCATTCAGGGCAATATGTCCGGCATCTCGGCCCATCACTTCCAGAATCATGACTCGGCTATGACTAGCAGCAGTAAAATGTAAGCGATCTAGAGCTTCTGTAGCAATTTTGACAGCAGTATCAAAACCAATAGAGAGTTCAGTACAATTAACATCATTATCAATCGTTTTAGGGATACCCACGAAATTTAAGTTTCCTTGTTGGGCAACTTTGCGCATGATCGTCAGACTGCCATCACCTCCAATTCCAATTAAAGCATCAAGCTTTAATAAATGATAGCCTTCGATAATTTCTGCAGAGCGATCGCGCGCACTTCCATCTGGCATAATAAAGGCAAAAGGATCGCCTTTATTAGTAGTGCCTAGAATCGTGCCACCTGCTGTCAGTAAATAGTCAATTTTTTCGTTGATCAGCTTGATTGTTTTTGGGGGGCGCTCCATCAATCCTTGAGTAGCTTGACTAATACCGAAAACTTCCCAATTATAAGTTCCTACTGCACGATATACTACTGCGCGAATTGCTGGGTTTAAACCTGCACAATCTCCCCCACTGGTAAGAATGCCAATACGTTTGTGTTTTATCATATTTAATATTTTGATCAATAGTGGGTGTGAATTTTTGTATTCAATTTTAGCTACTGACAAGTATATTTTACCCATCAAATTTAAGACATTTATTTGTTTTAACTAAACTCAACAAATCTTGATCTATGGCTAATTCTATATATAAGTTTCCCTGGATATTTTTTTACTTTGATCTTGATCAATTTCCTTTCATCTCCAATTTTAATATTTAATAAATGCTACATTTATTACATTCAACTTAAGTTGATAATTGATTTTTAAAACTAGGAAGAAGGTCAATTTTAAAAGAGGACTCAAACCAAATATCTGCTGAAATAGATCTGGAAGATGGAGATATTATTATTTTCTTTTTGCCCAAGCTGTGGTATTATCGGGTCAGGTGGCCGACCCCAGTCGGAGCATTCATGTAGCTTTAGCTAAAGCTACATGAATGAGGATTGCTCCTCTCTCCTCCCCTTTGAACCGTGGGTGACAGTTTCCCATCACAAGGATCAAGCCTTACTTCCAGCTAAACAATCCTTGGTTTTTGAATGTACCTGTTGGCGACAAGAGTCTGCGCTTTCTGATGTAGCTTTAGCTAAAACCCTTTTAGCTAAAGCTACATGAATATGACACCCTCTGTGCATATGGGGATCAGATTCTCCTTGTCATCAGTTCCTCTTTCCTTCACAGGTATTATATGATGGGTTTCTATTTCCTCCCCATTACATAGGCTGTCTCCACAAATCAGGCATTTCCAGTTTTGTTCTTTGGCGATTTGTTTTAGCTAAAGCTACTTGTTGAGCCCGTCGCCGACATGTTTCATGGAGCCACGAAACAGGTCGCGCGCTCACTCATTCTTTGTTTTCTTGGGAATGCAAGGCATATGGAGGGCAGTCATACTAAATCCAGCGGGCGGTAGGAGCTTTATTTAAACCCTGCCCTTCAGGGCGAGGTCTTAAGAGGCAAGAGGCAAGAAGCAAGAGGCATGCATGGTTATAAACGATTTGGAAAATGTACTTTCATAACCAGATTTGAGATCAGTTAACTATCGAGCCCATTGTTGCAGAATATAATCATAAAATTTTTCTCTATCTACCGATGCCATTGCCAGAATTTTCCGCCCACCAGCTTCTACCTTGATCCGGCCTTGACTGATACCTTTTGTAATAATTACAGTTTCCCATTCTTGCAGTTGATAAAACTCCGGATGTGCTAAATAAGTAGTTGCTAAAATATCCCAAAAATAATAATCTTGAGAAATTGCTAAAGCATAACATTGTCCAGCAAAATTAGATATAGGATACTTTCTTTGCTTTCCTAATTTTATCGAAAATTCTGAAGTTAGGGGAACATTATTAGTAATATCCAGCGGACAAAGTACAATTGGAATTTGAGTTTTCCAAACCCTTTCAACAGCAAATGGATCCCAATAAGCATTCCATTCGGCGGACATATCTTGACCTGGTTCCATATCTTTACTAACATTTCCAGGTACATTTAAAGCTCCACCCATCCAGACAATCTCTATAATTTTGGACTCAATTTCAGGGGCAATATCTAAAGCTTCGGCAACAGTTGTTAAAGGACCTGTCACCATTAATGTTACAGGTTGTGATGCAGATTGTAAAACTCGTACCATGAAATTTTGACCAGGCTCTGAGACTAAAATAGTATCAATATTTTCCTTTTCATTTAAAATTGGAAAATGGTCAACAGCAAAAGAATCTCTTCTGAATAAAACTGGGAAAGGATTAACACCACGCACCGTACTTTCTGCTACTGGAACATCAGAACATCCCATTAAATCTAGAATTTTCCGAGTCGCGCTAACTGCAGGTTCAATATAACAGTCAGCAGGTGTTACAATTACCCCTAAAGGCTGAACATTTGGCATCGTCATCAGCAAAACAGTGGAGAGAAAATCATCTACAGCACCATCATGATCCATTAGTACAAGTTTTGTGGACATAAGTATTTATTACTCAGGTTGAATAGGAGCTATATTTAATGTTATGACAAACTTAGACATTTTCTTGATAATTCCAGAGTAACTCAATTATTGACACAACTTAACTATAAATAAATGGGATAAAATTTCAAGATAAATATTATAAATTTTCCAGTCAACCATCAAGATAAATTATGTATACAGAACCACAATCGAGTCAAAATGGCAATAACACAAACAATAATATTGTGCCAGTAGAAAGAGTACAAAAATTATTGATTAACTCAGTTGAAACTTTGGAAGAAATCCTTAATAATCAACAACTTCCGGCGCAAGAACGAGCAACAGTAGCCTTAAAAATTCTGGATATGACAGGTATTTTTTCTCAAACAACACCTCAATCACCAACTACATTAATATCTAATGCTCAACAACAAATAAATCAACTCAGGACAAATAACTTAGTCACAAATTTCCCTGCTTATCAACCTAAAATAAAACAAGTAAAACCTATATTTTTACCTGCTATTTATGTAGAAATCAAAAACTTTTTATCCCTAGAGGAGAACCAAAAAGCTATAGAAACTGCTATTCAAAAACGTGATCAATTTATTGAATCAACTACAACCACTAAAGCTGATAATTATCGACAGTCTTATGTTTTATTTTCGCAACATTTTCGAGAATTATCAGATCTAATTCAAAGCCGAGTTATTGGGCAATTACCTGAAATATTAGGCCCGCTAAATTTTCGTCCTTTTGAGATATCAGAAATTGAAGTTCAACTCACAGCACATAATGATGGATGTTATTACAAAATTCATCATGATGCGGGCAGTGAAAAAACAGCAAATAGGGAAATTACTTATGTCTATTATTTTTATCAAGAACCCAAAGCTTTTTCAGGGGGTGAGCTAAGAATTTATGACACTGAGTTGAAAGGTAGTGCGGTAATAACTCATGATAATTTTCAAGCTATTACACCTTCTAATAACTCAGTTATATTTTTTAATAGCCGTTGTCGACATGAAGTAATGCCTGTAGTTTGTCCTTCAAAAGCATTTGAACATAGTCGTTTGACAGTTAATGGTTGGATTAGAAGATTGGTGGCATAAATATTTATTTTAATTATTGTTATTTAAAATTGAGCAATAAGTAAATAAATCAAGGTATTTAAACCTCATAACTACTGCGATTTACTCACAGGCTCTGTGGGCTTATGAAGTTTTTGGCAAAGGTTATAAATTCCGATGAAAACAGGTCAGTTTTAGACTTAAATTCGGAGGTAATTTATATGTACCATAAATTTAATTTTGTGCTATCTAGATCGGCATTAGTTGCAGTAGTAGTAATTGGATTACCTACTATAGAAATCAAAAATAATCTGCAAGAAAAAGATGTTGATAAATTATGGGTAGAAGTTTTTCATAAATTTGCGAGTAATTCCAATGAAGCTCTCCCTGTTCCCGATAAAGATGGAACAAGTCGTGGTTAAAAGCGTTTCATGTAATGAGATGCCGAAAACAAGCAAAGCGAATTAAATAGTGCTACTTATGCGCGACCTGAAATGGTCAATTGAATTGAGACACCTTTCATGTCGGCGACAGGCTCAAGTCTATGAGGGATTTCTACCCCAAACCCTCCTAGAGTAACCCGTCAAAAGACGGTACGTCACATCCGAGTAGGTAAGGAAAA
>JAJEAQ010000722.1 GCA_022822685.1 Trichodesmium sp. jk18x7bins.61 | reverse complement strand
TATTTTGATTTTTCCAAATTCTTATATTGTTTAATAAATCCAGAAATTAAAGTTGTAAATATTGAAACAGGAGCAAATGTAGGTTTAGATTATTTGTCGTTAATTACAGATTTATTAATTCTTGTAGAAGGTAGAAGGCAGAAGAGTTAGATGGGATTTGGAAAAAGTATCATTATGATGGGCGGATTTAGTATTAGAGATTGTTTGTCAAACTGAAATTAAATTCCTGTTGAGGGTGGATTAGGGGGAGATATCTCCTCTTAATCACTAAAATTTTAGTTGTCAACCGCAGACTACTATAATTCAAAACTCTAACTATCTTAATATTTATTTTATAAACAATTTCCCAAGTCGGTAGGCAAAATTAATTTTACATTTTCTGATAGAGTTGCGTTTTACTAATAGGGTAATTTATTAATATTCACAGGCGCGATCGCGGGCATTTTGGGATTTAATTATTTGTTAAATATGATTTAGTTAATGGTAAAGCCAGCTTAGTAATTTATACAAAACAAAAGTTTTTTTGGTGGGAATAAGCGTTAAATTTTATCCCTATAGTGCTGATGAAAATGTATTTAATTGGAGTCAAGGCTTAAGTGAAAATTGGTCTATTTTACTAGAGGCTTATCAGTATCTTTACTTGTTAAAACTCTGGAAAAATTGCTATTTCACTCTGAGCGGTTTTAGTACATTTGCCAAAATTTGAAATACTGATTCATCAATTTATAAATTTTGATTTGTAAGGGGTGGATAATTTTGTCAGTACCCCTCAGTTTGTGAAAAACTTAGTTAACTTTTGGAAATCGAAAGTGTAGGGAGAATGATGAGCGATCGCCTCAAAAAATAATCACATCATTTATTTAGAAAATGCTAACTTGAAAACTGCGCAGTTAATATATTCCAGGTTACAGGGTGCTAATTTGCAGGGTGCTAATCTACGAAAAGCTTATTTATATGATGCTCGCTTGGAAAACGTCAGCCTAAAGGGAGCCAATCTAGAAAGTGCCAACTTAGAAGAAGCCAACCTAAAGAATGCCAATCTCAAAAATGCCAACCTCTCTAAAGCAAATATCAAGGAAGCGAATCTGACAGGTGCAAATCTAGAGGGTGTAATTATGCCTGATGGTAATGTATATAATAGACATCTCTAAAAACTAGATTTTTGCCTGGATTTTACAAGGGTTTCAACCTCATTTCTGGAGAAGTCTAATATATAGGCAGCAGATGAGATCTATTTTCACTCCACTAAATCAACTGCGGAATGTCGACTGATACATCCCGTCTCATATTCTCAGCTTCAAGCCACTTGTTAAAGTGAGCATTAAACTCATCTCGAGTAACAAGATTGTATGTTCTTGGAAGTTCTTTAATATCATCTACATGATCTTGTCCTATCTTCCATACATCTTTTTCCAAGTAGCGCTTGTTAGCTACGTAGTGCATCGCGTATGAACGCTCTTTATTGAACTCTTCCTCTGTTTTTGTTGAATCACGAGAATTAATAAGTCCTTTTTTAACTAAAGCATCCAATAGAGCATTGATACTTGCCTTGTAACTTTCTTCAGAATTATGTGTGGTGACAACTTTTCCTCCTGATGCCCAATCAAACTTTAGCTGCTCAGGTTTAATAGATCTGTTAAAGCCGTAGAAAATAGCTAAATTGTAATTCCGCTTATAAAGACTTTCCCAAGTTACTGCTATATTTTTGACGTATTCTTCTAAATCCAAAAATTTTTCCTTTTCATTTTTCTCGAATTCAGCATCGAATACATTTAACTTTAAAAGTTGTAAGTGACTCCAAAGAGTTTGAATTAAATCTATCTGGTTTATTAATTTTTTTATAAAATAGATTTTCCAGTTTAGTGGACTAAATTTAGCAATTTCCGCAGCATTTTCTTCTATAAGTTTTATCCAATGCAAAAAACGTAGTTTAAATGGATCTGCCATTTTTCGCTTATCAACATAAGAGGACTTCTTTGTCATTTTTTCTTTTTTTTCTTCTTCAGTTAAAGATCGCTCTCGAAATTCATGCTCTTGCCAATAGTTAGACAAACCTATATGGCTAACGGTATAATTTTTTTCATCTACTCGTCTTGCACCTGACTCCTTATGGTTTTCTCCAACTACATTCAGACAATCTTCTTTCAAAGGTGTTTGAATTGCCTCAGCACCGTTTGGCATACGTTGAACAGTGGAAACATCATCATGTTGAACTACCTTCGGGGTCAATCTTTTGGCTCTGAACTTCCCTGTTAGTTGAGTTGATATAGCCCTAAAATCTGGCGCATAAGAAGTTTTTTTTTACCTGCTATTATTTCCTGTGTTGCCTTTGTGCCAATTGCACTATCTAGCTGTAACCACTCTTCTCTACTCAGACTGTTTGGCTGTTCTTGTGCCCTCTGTACGACTGAGGATAAGGAAGCATAATTTGGAATCGGGGGGACTTTCTGACTTTGGGGTTTTGACAATTGAGTTAGTGCTGTTTTCTTTGGTACTTGTATGTAGTACATTTTTTCTCCTGTGATTTACTAGGAATTTTTGAGGAAAAGTGCCGCCTGATAATAAATCCAGTTTATTAGGAGTCTTATTATGAGGGCAAGGTATGCTGCCGAGACCTCCCATTGACGAAAAGTGCAAGGGAATGGGAGACAACAGAGGCAAGAGGTAAAAGGGATTATAGAGGATGTAGAATTCATACCCAGTTTCAGCAACAACAATTTTCAATGTGCTGGTCATTAGCGGGGGATTTATACCAGTTTCAAAATATATTGCTACACAGTTTTTGTTATTAGGAGTTAGAGACTGTTTGTAAAGCAAATATTAAGGTAGCTAAAGTGTTTAATTCTGGTGGGTTACGGCGGAAAAATCAAATATCAGTGAATACAAGGAGATATTGACCCCTAACCCACCCTACGCCAGAATTTAATCTGAGTTTTATAAACAATCTCTTAGAAAGCGCGGAATTGGGAGTTGGGGGATGGAGATTTTACTGTAAGTATCTTTTTTTTGAATTTGATATCTTCCCCACCGCTGATTACTCTCTTCTTTTCCTCCTGCCTTCTTCAAAATTTGGGGTAGTAAGGGTATGAGTAATCCTCCGTTTTTTCCCTCTTTACGTAGATATGCTCGCCTACCCGGAAAAAGATAAAATTCCGATCAATAGTTTATGTTATCTACAAGTGCGGTTCGTTTCTAGCAGGAACCCCTAGCAACTAGGGACGTATGGCTAGAGTCCAGTCTCTGTAACCCATACAGAGCGGATAACTGAGTTAAGAATGTGGGTGAAACCAAAAGGCGAGGACCACCCGCTAGGGAAAGCG
>JAJEAQ010000679.1 GCA_022822685.1 Trichodesmium sp. jk18x7bins.61 | reverse complement strand
CCAATTATTCATGTTGCTGGAACAAACGGTAAAGGTTCGGTTTGTGCTTACCTATCCTCCATCCTCACAACAGCAGGATATAAAGTTGGACGCTATACTTCACCTCATCTTATAGATTGGACAGAACGTATTTGCCTCAACGAACAAAAAATTGACCCTACTCAATTAATACAATTATTACAAGAAATAGAAACAGTAATTCAATCTGAACAAGCTTTACCGACTCAGTTTGAAGTCATTACTGCAGCAGCTTGGTTATATTTTGCCCAACAAGAAGTAGATGTAGCAGTTATAGAAGTAGGTTTGGGAGGTAGACTAGACGCAACAAATGTTTGTCAACAACCAATGGCAACTATCATTACTTCGATTAGTTGGGAACATTGGCAAAGGTTAGGCCCTACCTTGGCTGATATTGCTGGGGAAAAGGCAGGTATTCTCAAACCAGGATGTCCAGCAATAGTTGGACTCTTGCCTCCAGAAGCACAAAAAGTAGTGCAAAAACGTATTACTGATTTAGAATGTCCGGTAGTTTGGGTTGAGCCTGCTCAGTTATTGGGTGAGAGTGGGGAAAGTAATTCATTGCCAATAGCTAGCTATCAAGGTATTAAATATCAACTGCCATTACTTGGGGATGTGCAGTTAATAAATTCAGCGATCGCCATTGCTACTATTCAAACCTTAGAAAAACAGGGTTGGCAAGTTCCTGAAACCGCCATCCAACAAGGAATCGCTCAAACTAAATGGCCAGGACGTTGGCAATGGACTACATGGCAAAACCGCAAATTATTAATTGATGGTGCTCATAATGCTGCTGCTGCTCAAGCACTAGGGCGATATGTGAGGACACTTAATTACCCATCAGTAAGTTGGGTGATGGGCATGTTGTCTACCAAAGAACATGTGGCAATTTTTCAGGCTCTGATTCAACCAGGCGATCGCTTGTATCTAGTTCCTGTACCAGACCATAGTTCTGCTGATACGGGTCAACTTAGCACTATTGCTAAGAATATTTGCACAGAACTAGCATTTTGTCAAGCTTACCCAGACCTCACAACAGCTTTAGAAGAGGCCGTTGCTCAAAGTAAAAATCTCATTGTTCTATGTGGTTCTTTGTATTTATTAGGTTATTTTCTAGCAACTAGCAGGAATTAAAGATTCTGCTACTGAAATTTCTACATTTGTATTTTTTGAATTCAGGTATTTATTAACAATTGCCTCTATTCTTTGTTGGTTGATTGGTTTATTGATAAATTCAGAACATCCTGCCAACTGAGCCCGCACTCGATCAACAATAGTGTCTCTCCCGGTTAAAATTACTATAGGAGTATTTTTTAAGTGAGGTACTGTCCGAATTTGGCTACAGATTTCATAGCCATTGAAAATAGGCATATCTATATCTAAAAATATTAACCATGGGTGAATTCCCATGAGAGTAGGTAAAACTAATGTAGACTTTTGAATGCCAATAAATTGATAACCAATTTTAGTAATAATTTGACCCATAACTTGATTGATTATAGGACAATCATCAATACAAACTACAAATTTATTTTGACTGCATGAGCTGCTATTTCTAGCATTTTCTAGGGATGTTATTTCTTTTTCTTTGCTCTTTTTAATTTGATTTTCTAGTAAATCAATTCTCACTACACCCAATGCAGGCAAATCAGGTAAAAAACTAAGTTGAATTATTTCTTGACTCACATAGTGCTTTAATGTTGCAGTTAGCTTTAACAAGTCCAGTTTCAGGTAAAAAGCTAACTCTCTTAAGGTCAATTTGTAACTAATTAATTTCTTAAGTTTTTGGTAGTTCAGAGCTGATATATTTTCTTTTATGGCTTCAGTTTTTTTTAATCTAGGTGCTAAATTAGGAGTACAGTAAAATAATTTGGCCTCACACCAATTCTGCCATATTGGCTTCACTTTTTCAAAAGCTTCATATATGCTCAAACGAAAAATTGTTTGCTTCATTTCTCCTTGGAGATTACAGGTTATAGAAATACTTTTTAAATGATCTAAATTATCCTGCTGAATTAAATCAAATAATACTTCGATCAGTGTACTTTTAATTATATAGGTTGCTTGTAAAAGTGATATTTTTTGGTGTTGTACCAAACTACTTATTATATAATATTGCCAACTTTCATAAGCATTATGGGTATAAAAACTGAGACTGTCAAGAGCAACTAGGGGGCAAAATTGAGTGAAGTTTCTACGCCATCTTCTCCAGGAATTATCTCCACCTGTTGCCCAAATCATACAACCCTTATCAAAATATAGTCGCCATAATTGACCACTCGTATTTTGCATTTCTAACTTTCCACTAAATTTTTTAGGGATGAGACGAGTTAAATGTTTAAAAAATCTGGCTGTAGTTAGTTTTGTTTTAATAATCATTCTTAATACTCTATCAATGTAGTCCTGATTCCTTAATGTTTTTATGATCTTAATCCTAGCTGTAAACCCGGTATTTTACTTAAGTTATGCAATAGTTATGATTTTCACACCATAAGTTTTACTTACTACTTAAGGTGTAATTAAATAACTATATATATACAGCCTATTCCTGGTTTATGAAGTACAGTAGCAACAGGTTTTCAAATAGTTTTTGA
>JAJEAQ010000662.1 GCA_022822685.1 Trichodesmium sp. jk18x7bins.61 | reverse complement strand
TCAAAGTCAGGTTGGTTTGCTGTGTTCTTATTGAGTAGTTGTGTGCAAGTTTTTGGACAAGGACTGTTAATCTACAGCCTAAAGGCTTTTTATTCTAGCTTTTCTACTCTCTGTCTCTTGCTATAACCGGTAATTACAGCTATTGCTGCTTGGATTATTTTAGGTGAGAAACTGAGTTTGTGGAATGGGATTGCGTTTATCGGAGTTTTGCTTGGAATTTATTTATCAGCTACCAATGAAATTAAACCAAATGATATCACGGAGTGACAAGCGCCTCAGCCCCATTGTTGGATAACTAATACTCAAACCTATGATTTTACCTCCCGTCAACGAGTCCAATTAGTAGCTATAGCGGTAATGCGTAAGTCCTGAGAGTAGAAAATTGAAACCTTTATTTGATAAAGGTTTCAGCTACAGCCTGCACTTAGTGACACGAACCTTCTATTTACGCAAAATAATACTAACTCTCCTCTAGTTGCACGAACCTTTGATTTATGCCAAGGGAGAAGCTTTATACCCCATTTTTTGCTAAAGCAGAGGGCATAGAGTCAGCCTTCTGCCTTAATTATTTCCCTCGTAATCCAACCCACTGCGATCGCAACAAATTAAATTAAGTCTGGTGTATTCTCATCAAAATCATCAAAACCATCATCGATCTCATTATCTATTAACTCATCCTCTAAGTCATTAGGAAAATCAGAATCGAAATTATCAGTTATGAAAGGTGAATCATCTAAAACTGACTCAGGATTTTTTTCAAGAGAAGGAAAGTCAGACATACCATCATCAATCAACTCACTTTCATTCTTAGATAAGCCTTGAGAATCTGCAAAATTATTATTTACAGGTGATAGATTTAGATTGTTCTCCAATTCAAAAGAACGAGCAGTTTGATCATCTAAAATCACACTCTGCAAATCATCTTCCTCAATCATATCCATATCCTCATCCCAACCTTGTTCCAAACGATTAATCTCTGCACTCAGAGCATCTTCATAAGCATTAAAACCAGTACCCGCCGGAATCAACCTACCAATAATTACATTTTCCTTCAATCCCCTTAACCAGTCAGACTTACCCTCGATCGCCGCCTCCGTTAACACCCGTGTAGTCTCTTGGAAACTAGCTGCTGAAATAAAGCTATCTGTATTCAGCGATGCCTTTGTAATCCCCAATAACATAGGCGTATACTGAGCCGTTGCTCCACCAGTAATAGACATAGCCTCATTCACCTGCTCCACTTGTCGCAACTCTATTAACTCTCCAGGCAACATAGTAGTATCACCACCATCATCAATCTTCACCTTAGAAGTCATCTGACGCACAATCACCTCAATATGTTTATCAGAAATATCTATACCCTGAGACTGATAAACCGCCTGCACCTCATTTACCAAGAACTTTTGACAAGCCTCGAAACTCTTCAGACAAGCCTCATAAACACTTTCATGCTCGCGATAATAGTTGAAGAAAATCTCCAGAATTTCATGGGGATTCCGAGGTCCATCTGTCAGAGATTCACCCACTTCCACACTTTGTCCATCAGAAACAATCACATTCTGCCCATGACCTATAGGATAATCTGTAATTGTTCCGTCACTAGAGACTACACTCAGCTCTACATTATCCTGATTAACATTCACCTGAGCTTGGCCTGGATACTTCACTAAAACGCAAGACTCTTTCGGTTTACGAGCCTCCAGTAACTCCTCAATCCGAGGCAAACCCTGAATAATATCCCCAGTCTTAGTCCGCTCAAATACCAACAGCACCAAACTATCGCCTCGTTGCACCAAATCTCCATCAAGAGTCAGTAATATGGCACCTGTCGAAACACGATAAGGCCTACCTTGGCGCAAGATTACCTGATAACTTTCACTGCCATCATCTGAAACATTTTTCTCAATTTTAGACACCAAACCAGACTGTTGTAGAACTGTTCCCGGAGCAATTTCAGTACCACCAACCAGTAATTCTCCTTCAGTTACAGATGGTAAAGTATCAACAGGTATCTTAATTAAATCAGCTTCTCGGACTATCAAAATACGACGAATAGCTTCATCTCCCTCTCGGATACCGCGTACTTCACCAGACTTCTTAGATAAAATCTCCGTGCGAGCTACTACTGCTCCAGCTTCTATCGTATCCCCATCCTTAATCAAAAGTCGGGTACTCGTTCCACCTTGAGTTGTATCAGCCGCTACATCTCGGCGAATCACTAAAGACTCCAGAATTACCAACTGCAAACGCATTACTCCTTCTTCCTCTGGAACTGGTGATAACTCAATATCGGCAGCTAATTGAGGAGCCTCTTCTCCAATCTCTAAGACTAACTGAGTTCGTAGTAATTCTATACCTTCAACAGATTTAACTCGTTCCCCATCCTTAAAAGGAATCCGCTGTACTGCTCGCAACTCAATGGAAGAATTAATTGATTTCTGGGAAGGAACACCAGGCTCATCAGGCACATGAAATTCAGTTACTTGTCGTAACAATAATCCAGGACCTTCTGGCGTTTCTACATACTCAATATACTTTAACTCAGATGTTACTAATCCTGGTATCACCTCCTTTCCAGGCGTTGCAATCTGACCATCCATCAAGGTTAAATCCCCTAAATCACTTTCATAGTCTCCCCTATGTATTTCTCCAGGCTTAATCACAACTTCCCTGAGAATGTCATTTTTCTGGTGTACTTCCACCAATCCACTAGACTGACAGAAAATATCCTTCACTATTTCCGTACCAGCTTCGACATATTGACCGTCTTCTGCTAATAGGAGAGAAATATCTTTATCGACCTCATGACACTCCTCAGGAATCCATAGCAATGTACCACCTTTGATCACTTCGTAGCCCTGTTTCGCTTTACCACGCTTGAGAACTTCTACTCCAGCATATTTAATGATGCCACCTGTAGGAGTTTGATAATTGTTATCTAAAAGTTCAGCAATAACCTCGTGGTTGCCAACCTTACTACCAGGGTCAACTTTTAGCGCAAACCGCTGATTCTTTTGGGTTTCAATAATATACTGTTCACGGTTTTGATGGTTTTCTATCCGAACTTTGGCTTGATCTAGTCGCACACTTGCAGTAATGACTTCAATCTCACGAGGTAAATTATGATCTACTTCAGTAGTTGTTGACAGTTGAGTAGAATTCGTAGTCATTGACTCTTCTAACTCATCATTTGTAGACTCTTCCATTTCTCCACTCAAAATATTTTGAGTTTTTTTAGAAGATGGCAGTCGTACTAAACCTCCATGTTCGGTTACCAATTTAGTTTCAGCAATTACACTATTAACATCAATCTTACTCCCATTTTTTACTACTGCTTCTGCACCAGGTGGGAGATTATAAACTTCTCCGGCTAAGATCCAGATCAGACCACCTCTTTGAGCAATGCGAGTAATGCTTCCTTGCCTGTCTACCTTTTCCTCTTGCACCAACTGAGCAAACTTAACTTCTCCTGCTATATCAGAGGCTACTTCTTTTGTGACTTTCTCAGTTGTTTTTCTAACTTGACCTGCTTTTGGTACTTCTGCTAAAATTGCTCCCGCTGACACTAGCTGCCCATTTGTCACCATCAAAATAGAACCTTGAGCAATGAATACACTGTCTTGACGAGTATCACCTACTATTGTCAGGTCAAAATTATTCTCTGCAATCATCGCCTCATCTCCATGACGAGTCCGGAATGATCTAGTACGCACAGTAGATGGATACTTTACTACACCTGAAAAAGGTGTGATAAATTGACGAGCTACTTCCCCGGTAAACACACCTCCAGTATGGAATGTTCTCATCGTTAATTGAGTACCTGGCTCCCCGATCGATTGGGCAGCGATAATCCCAATCGCCTCTCCCATATCCACTAAATGACCGTGAGCCAGACTCCAACCATAACATTGTTGACACACAGAACGAGGTGATTCACAAGTCAAAGGCGATCGCGCAAATACTTTTTCGACTCCTGCTTCACCTATAGCCTTAGCTAAATCTTCTGTAATTATTTGATTTATGACTGCCTGAATATCACCAACACTAATAATTTCTCCTGTTTCTGGGTGTTTAACATCATCTGCCAAAGCCCTGCCTAAAAGTCTATCTTGTACAGGAATCAACACACGATCGCCATCTTTCATACTGGTAATCATTACCCCCCGCTTTGTACCACAATCTGCTTCCCGAACTATGACATCCTGAGAAACATCCACCAAGCGACGAGTCAAATAACCAGAGTCAGCAGTTCTCAACGCTGTATCAACCAACCCTTTACGGGCACCATAAGAAGAGATAATATACTCTGTTACAGTCAAACCTTCCCGGAAATTAGTCTTAATTGGCAAGTCAATAATTTCCCCTTGTGGATCTGCCATCAAGCCACGCATCCCTACCAATTGGCGCACCTGAGAAATGTTACCCCGTGCCCCAGAAAATGCCATCATATAAACCGAGTTCAGAGGATCAGTGGCTCGAAAGTTACGCACCACCTCATCTTTCAAATTCTCACTCGTACTATTCCAAGTATCAATTACTTTTTGAAAGCGTTCTACTTCGGTAATTTTCCCTTTAGTATAACGGCCAGTTGTCTTGCGAATCTCTTGTTCTGCTGCATCTAAAAGTTGTCTTTTTGAAGGAGGGATGCGTAAGTCATCTACACTAATAGAAACACCTGCTTTTGTTGCATAACGAAATCCTAAATCTTTTAGCTTATCTGCCATATTTGCAGTTCTAGCTGTACCACAATTATTAAAGGACCAAGAAATCAGCTTTTTCAGTTGACTTTTATTAATGACTCTATTGCGAAAAATCATATTTTTTAGCTTTTAATTTTGTTAGTTTACCAATAAATAGCTCAAGTTGATCAGGGAATTGGAAGTTGTTAGTTGGGAATAATTTATAGCAGTTTTCACGAATATAGACCACAAATATCAGTTCTGTGAATCCTCAAATTTGACGACACTGATTGCTGCTTCTGTAGTCATGTCAAAACTGCCATAACTCCCTGGCGAGGTATTCCCGATTCTCTATCTGCAACCTTTGAAAGACAATCCTAAAAATGTCATCTGATTGGCTGGGTTTTTCATAGGTGCTTCTAACTATAAAGAACAGTTTGAATTGTTTGATTGATAATTATCCGACCTGGTGTAGTCACAACAAACTGTGTAATTGGTTCTCCATTTATCTCTCTAACTTGGCGAGATTTAATATAAACCTTCTTGATCTCTCCATGTTCGTTGTAGTGGATTCGATACAGATGATAACCCTTGACAACTTCTCCATTTTCTAGAGTTTGCTCTGATTTTAATTTTCCTAAAGTCTCAGGTAGTATCTTACTATCTAATGGCATCCAATAAATTTTAAGCACTACTTCATCAGATATCTTTTCTATCTCCGGAGGCATTTCTTCTGACTTATCAGTTTCCACCTCCATATCAACAGGCAACCTTAAATAAAGATAAGTATGCAAGTCTATCTGACCATTTTCATAAGCTAAAATTACATCTTCAAGGCTAGAAAAATAAATTTCCTTTCCACTTTGAAGTTTATGGTTTTCTGCTGTGAGATAATAACAACCTAACACCATATCTTGAGAAGGTGTAATAATTGGTTTGCCAGTTGCTGGAGACAAAATATTATTCGACGCCAACATTAACAACCTCGCCTCAGCTTGCGACTCCAGAGACAAAGGAACATGAACAGCCATTTGGTCTCCATCAAAGTCAGCATTAAACGCTGGACAAACTAAAGGATGCAATTGAATTGCTCTACCTTCCACTAAAATAGGTTCAAAAGCTTGAATCCCTAATCTGTGCAAAGTTGGGGCACGGTTTAACATCACTGGATGACTATCAATCACCTCCTCTAACACATCCCAAACATTCGGCTCTCCCCTTTGAATCAATTTTTTAGCAGCTTTAATATTATTAACTAACCCTTGACGAATCAAGCGATGAATCACAAAAGGTTGAAACAGCTCAATTGCCATTTCTCGTGGTAAACCACATTGATTAATTGCTAACTTTGGTCCGACAACAATTACCGAACGCCCTGAATAATCAACCCGTTTACCTAACAAGTTTTGCCGAAAACGACCCTGTTTTCCTTCAATAATATCACTCAAAGATTTCAAAGGTCTGTTATTTACACCTACCACAGTTCGACCTCGGCGCCCATTATCAATTAAAGCATCAACTGCTTCCTGCAACATGCGTTTTTCGTTGCGGATAATAATCTCAGGTGCTAAAATTTCCTGTAATCTTGCCAAGCGATTATTACGATTAATCACTCGTCGATAAAGGTCATTCAAATCGCTAGTTGCAAACCGACCACCATCCAACTGTACCATCGGACGCAAATCAGGAGGAATGACTGGAATCACATCCAAAACCATCCAATCTGGCCTTGAACCTGTAGCGATAAAATTATCAATTACCCGTAAACGTTTGATTAACTTGGCTCGTTTTTGCCCTTTAGAATTAGCAATTTCTTCTCGTAGTTTTTCAGCCTCTTCTGTTAGATTAATATTTTGCAATAAAACCTTTAAAGCTTCAGCACCAATACCAACTTCAACTCCTACTATTTCCGACTCTTCACTATATATTTGCTCTTCAATTTCTAGCCAAACATCTTCTGTCAAAAGTTGCTTATAATTCAAACTTTCGTGGTTTCCTTGATTCAATACCACATAAGCATTGAAGTAAACAATTTGCTCTACATCCCGCAATGGCATATCTAACAAAATTGCCATATAACTCGGAATACCTTTGAGATACCAAACATGAGTAACTGGTGCTGCCAACTTAATATATCCCATACGATGACGGCGCACCCTTGACTCAGTTACTTCTACTCCACATCTTTCACAAACGATACCCCGATGTCGAACCCGCTTATACTTTCCACAATGGCATTCCCAATCCTTCGCTGGACCAAATATTCGCTCACAAAACAACCCATCCATTTCTGGCTTGAGAGTCCGGTAGTTGATAGTTTCTGGCTTAGTTACTTCTCCTACCACAGTACCATTTGGTAAAGTTCTTTCGCCCCACAAACGAATCCTATCTGGAGAGGCTAACCCAATTTTGACATAATCAAATCTTTGTTCAAGTTTTGGCATTTTCGTAAATCAATAAATATCACTCAACAAAAAATTAACTCGCTTTGCTATCAGGAAGAAGGAATAGGGATAAAAATTAAGTACTAATCTCTACATCTTCTCTTCTGACTTTTTTCACAGGGGCTTCAGTTTCCTGTCCCCCAAACCTCTTAAAAATTTGTACACAACAATGTTTTATGAAGGTAAAAATCCTCTTTCAAATTGACCAACTGTGAATTCTGACTAAGCGATCGCCTATTAGTAGGTTAAAGCTTCATCGCATTTTCATCTCAACCGAACCAAAAATCTTTGTTTGTAGTTGCGATGCGGCGCCCAAACTAGAGAAATAAAAAAACTTAGAGCAACTAGCAGCATTTTTATAGGGTAAAATTACCCCTAAAAAAGGAAGGCTTAAAACCCAGTTTCCTAGTAAGTCAACCGTTCCTGCAAGAATCCCCCAAGCTTCTACACACTGGCTTGGAATTAAATGAGACATGATATTACCACTAACTCTACAAACATCTCCTCTGTGAAAGCACCTTGTAGAATTCTCTCGCGGTAGATAATGGTTGTGCTTGTAAAGCTCAATTCACAAGCACAACCATTATCTACACACCGGAGTCTTTAACCCTAATCCTCATACAAGATCACTTTTCGTGAACCTACACGTTGGCTTCCTGCGGAGGAGCTACAAATTCAATTAGTTTAGTGTTTCATTTCGGCGACAGCCGAAAACAGTTTAGAAAACTCAAACCTGTAGAGACTCCCGGAAGTTCCTTGTCAACAAGGTAAGTTTTAGACTGAGCTATCACAACCTTATTTTTACAGCGTGTTCTGTCGGGTCAGGTTTCAGCTGTCGCCGAAACAGGAGTTGCCTCCATCCCCTCCCCTTTGAACCGTACGTGACAGTTTCCCATCATACGGCTCAAGCCTTACTTCAAGCCTTCAACTTGGATTGGGAATGCACCTGCTTGTGACAGATTTTATGTACATGGCTGAGGTTTTCAGTGTCATCCGTTCCTCCATCCTTAACACATACTATGTGGTTGATTTCAATCATCTCTCCGTTAAATAGGTGTTCACCGCAGACAGGGCATTTCCAATTTTGTTCTTTGGCTAACTTGTCCTTTTTGGAACCTTGGGCTTTGTGATTTTTCCCTGTTTTGGTTCTGCGTTTTTCCCAGTCTTCATGGAGTTCGGGGTCGTCAGAACTCGATGTTCCTTTGACTTTGATGTGCCTTACGATGGGTGTATTGGCAACGTCGTAGAGGGTCAAGAGTTTTTTTCACCCTCTCTTTTACCAGGCACTTGACACATAAAAGTCCAGTCACGTTTCTTGATTCTGCCAAAATAACGATTCTTAATCCACTTTTTACCTTTGTTGAGCCTGTCGCCGACATGAAAGGGATGCCGACCTTGAGCATAACGCCAGAGGTCTCGCCATATTCGGTGACTGATGTAACTGAAGGTTTCTTTGCTTACTACCCCTCTGTAGTAGTTGGCAAAACCTCGGAGAATAGGATTCAGGGTTTGGATAACTACTTCTTGTTTTTCACCTATTAGTGAGAGAATTTTCTGGCCAACAGACTTACAGAAGTCTAGGACTTTTTCTTTCTGTGGTTTGATTAACAACTTGCCGTTGTAATGGCGTAGATTGAATCCGAGGTAATTAAACCCATCATCTATTTGAACAATTTTGGTTTTCTCCCTGCTGATTTCAAGTCCTCTGCTTGACATCCATTGCTTTAGCTGAATCAGTACATCTGCCAAAGATTCCTTGTCTTTGGCAGTAACTAGGAAGTCATCTGCATATCGGATCAACCCAAAGCTTTGGGTTGATTTTCTTGATAAATTCTTCCCACCCGTGCAGCCCTATGTTTGCTAACAATGGACTAATCACGCCTCCTTGAGGAGTACCTGTCTCAGTGGGCTTTTGGACACCACCATCGATAAATCCAGCTTTTAGCCATTCTCTGATCTGTTCACCCCATGGGAACGAGCCTATCATTTTGAGAATAGTTTCATGGGCTATGTTGTCAAAGAATCCTTTAAGAGCAGCGTCTAGAACCCAACTATCTTTCGAGGTGTATTCACTATTTCCACCTCTGAGTCTGATGAAACATTGTTCGATGGCATCATGACAACTTCTTCCTGTGGGAAACCATAGGAGTTAGCTTCAAACACTGCTTCCCATTCAGGTTAAGCGTGCTTGTTTGACTATTGCTTGTGCGACTCTATCCCTTATGGTGGGAATGCCTAGGGGACGTTTCTTACCGTTAGATTTTGGGATGTATACCCGTCTTGTGGGGTTGGCCTTTGGCATTTTCCAATCGTTGACAAGTTTCATTCTTTGTTCGGCCGTGTTAATCACCTCTTTGTCTACTCCAGAGGTCGCCTTGCCTTGATTGACTTGAGTGATTTGTCCCACTGTCAGCAATAGGTAGGCTCGGCTTCTTATTAACAATTTCTGCAGTCTTCTCAACTGCTTCCACTGACCAAGTTTTCTGGCACGAAAGATTCTTTCCCGCAGATTCTTAACACGCTTTCGAGCTTCTCTCCAATCAATTTGACTCCACTCTTTAAGGTTTCCGTCATGTCCATTTATTAACTTTTCACTTAATACCAAACTTTCCATTCCGTTTAGTTTCCTGGTCAAGTTCACTTTCGTATAAGACCCAGAGTAAGTCTGCTATTCCTTTCAGTCAACGGCAAAAAGAGTACCGTTATCCACTTTGTAATGAAGTGGCTTTCCCTTCTTACTCCATCCTTTACCCTCCAAGGGATTCTGTCTTTGTTGCCTCAGACCTACTTGTGGTAATCGACTTCCCATAATACCTTGTAGGGCTTACCCTGTTGTATTGTTTGAAGTTATCAGGATGTTAGGATGGTTAGCTATTCTACGGTAGACTTTTGTTTTCACGGGTGCGTAACCGACTATTACTTACCCCATCTACTCACCTTTTTGGTACAGCCTGACAGGGATAATTTGGCTTTTTGTGTATAACGTAGTTTAGACACTAACTTCACTTACGTATCGGGTCAGGTGGCCGACCCCAGTCGGAGCTTTCAGGTCGCGCGACAGGCTCAATGAGGATTACTCCTCTCCCCTCCCCTTTGAACCGTGGGTGACAGTTTCCCATCACACGGCTGGGGCCTTACTTCCAGCTCAACAATCCTTGGCTTTTTGAATGTACCTGTTGAGCCTGTCGCCGACATGAATATGACACGCTCTGTGCATATGGATCAGATTCTCCTTGTCATCAGTTCCTCCTTCCTTCACAGGTATTATATGATGGGTTTCTATTTCTTCAGAGTTGAATAGGCTGTCTCCACAAATCAGGCATTTCCAATTTTGGTATTTGGCAACCAGTTTTAGCTA
>JAJEAQ010000768.1 GCA_022822685.1 Trichodesmium sp. jk18x7bins.61 | reverse complement strand
GGGAGGCTCAATCACCTCAAAAACTTCAGACGATACAACAGGGTAAGCCCGAAAGAGTCTTTCGGTAATAGGCGAAACTAGGTCAAAGGTAACAATGACGGAAATCTCTGTCGAGTCAAGGATGGAAGAAAAAGGGTTTGATCCGGGAGGCTCCCTGCTCAACATGTCGGCGACAGGCGAAAAGTCAAAGCCGACTTCTTCTCTCACTCATACGAAGGATGTTCAGGCAAAGAAACTTTAACTGAGATGTAAGTTAGGTGTCATTTCTGACAAAGGTCGTCAAAGGATAATGGAATGGAGTAATCCAGGAAATTGTTAAGAATCTAAGTCTAAAGAATCTTGCGTGCCCAAAAGGCTGTTCGTGAGGCTGGAGCGGAATGATGGGAAAACTGTCACGTTCCGTTCAAAGGGGAGGGGAAAGAAGTGATTCTTGTTGAGCCTGTCGGCGACAGCCTCAACCTGACCCGACACTGCTCATAATTGGCTGCTAAAAATCAAATTTTTGCTGATTCTATCACAATTTATTTTTCGGAGATGTCTATTTGTAAATATCTTAAATTAAAGGAAGGAATAAGTAAGAAATCAGACTGAAATTGCTCAATGAATCAGGGGGATTTCCAGTTCTTCTAATTTGAGATGAATTGGCAGGGGGACTTCAACCCAATAGCTAGTCTAAAAGTTAAGAAGAGAATATTTGCATATTATTACTTTACTTTTACTCTTCTTCCTTATTGCTTTCCTTCGGAATGCAAAGCACACCGAGCCCAGGGAATGAATAGTACAACTATTGAAAAAGTAGTCAATACAGTAAATTTAAAATAAGTCTTGTAAAGATTGATATTTTTAGGTAGAATACGATGGTTTTTTATAATAGCTGCACCCGATTAATTTAAAAGGTATCTAGATATACTCAATTTAATTGACTCAAATCAAACAATATTCAAATTATCAGCGCTACACTAAAATCAATAAGAGTCTCAAAGGTTTTACTATGGCAGTTTATATCCCATCTCAGTCATTAACTGGTAATTTTCCTGCAACACCTGAATATGATGCGATAGTCATTGGCTCTGGAATTGGTGGTTTAGTGACGGCTACTCAACTTGCAGCCAAAGGAGTTAAAGTTCTAGTCTTAGAAAGCTATGTTATTCCTGGTGGGAGTTCAGGTTACTTTGAAAGAGAAGGATACACATTTGATGTTGGTGCATCAATGATATTCGGTTTTGGTAAGAAAGGTACAACAAATTTGCTTACCCGCGCTCTAGATGCTGTAAATGTTAGTATAGAAACAATTGCAGATCCAGTACAAATACATTATCACTTACCAGATAATTTAGAGTTAAAAGTCTATCAAGAGTATGAGAAGTTTATAGAAGAATTAACTCAAAATTTTCCCAAAGAAAAGAAGGGAATTCGGCAATTTTATGATGAATGTTGGAAAGTATTTAATTGTCTGAATTCAATAGAATTACTATCCTTAGAAGAACTAAAATATCTGAGCAGAGTTTTTTTTCAGAATCCTGGTGCTTGTCTAGGTTTGTTGCAGTATTTACCTCAAAATGCAGGAGCAGTGGCACGTCGATACATTAGCGATCGCAAGTTACTAAAATTTATTGATATGGAGTGCTATTGTTGGTCAGTAGTTCCAGCAGATTTAACTCCAATGATTAATGCTGGTATGGTGTTTTCTGACCGACATTATGGTGGTATTAATTATCCAAAAGGAGGCGTGGGTAAAATTGCCCAAAAACTTGTAGAAGGTTTAGAGAAAACTGGAGGAGAAATTCAATATAAATCTAAGGTTAAACAAATTATCATTGAAAATGGAAAAGTGGTAGGAGTAGAATTAACTAATGGTAAAGTTTATCGAGGTAAACGTATTATTTCTAATGCGACAAGATGGGATACTTTTGGTAAATTAATTCCAGAAGACAAAATTCCCAAATCAGAAAAAAAATGGCAAACTAACTATAAAAAATCACCAAGTTTTTTAAGCTTACATTTAGGAGTAGAAGCTAGAGTATTTCCAGAAAGTACAGAATGTCATCATATTCTCCTAGAAGACTGGGAGAAAATGGAACAGCCAGAAAATACAATTTTTGTTTCAATTCCTACTATTTTAGACCCCAGTTTAGCACCAAAAGGATATCATATAGTTCATACTTTTACACCTAGTCAAATAGAAGATTGGCAAGGATTATCGGCCCAAGAATATGAAGCTAAAAAAGAAGCAGCAGCAGGGCGAGTGATTGAGAAGCTAGAAAAAATATTTACTGGTTTAGATGCAGGTTTAGATTATATGGAAGTGGGAACTGCGCGGTCGCATCAAAGATTTTTAAATCGTGAAGATGGCACTTATGGGCAAATTCCCCAGCGCAAGTTACGGGGTTTATTAGGAATGCCATTTAATCGCACTGCAATAACTGGTTTATATTGTGTTGGAGATAGTACATTTCCTGGTCAAGGTTTGAATGCAGTGGCATTTTCTGGTTTTGCCTGCGCTCATCGAGTTGCTGTTGATTTAGGCCGATAATTCAATAATCTCATGTTTACTTAATTACCAATCAAAAAATCTTTGTTTGTAGTTGGGATGCGGCGCCACTCTAATTAAAGGCAAAAAGGCAAGAGGCATGCATGCACAAGGCAACAGGCCAAGGGTATGGCGGGGGATAATCAGCACCACTTTTCATATAACAGTTAACAGTTATCGGTAGTTCCGGTAATGACTGAAAGTTGCTCTTAACAAATAATTTTTCCCTACTTAATAGATAACTGATAGTGGGGAACTAATATAATGTTCGGTTGAACAGTGATAAATAAATATAGAACCCATTTTATATCTATATAATTACCATGGACAAGTCTTTTAAGTCTCTGTTTTCAGTCAAAAATCAGCCCTCAAATTTAATTTACCTGTATTACTTCTCTCCAACTCCCAACTCCCAACTCCCAACTCCTCTGGACTATGCTAGAAAATTTTAATTCCGTTCAAGATGATTTTGAACTCAAAGCAGAGGAAAAAGAAAAATTTTTAGGGTAGTCATGTATAGTAATGGTATATCTAGGCTAAAATGCTGACTGCACTGTTACCAAAACAATTACAATGCACCTCTACCAAATATTGTTTCTCAAAAATTAGTTAATTGAGCGATCGCAGAGTTAGGCAGTATCACTATCGGGTCAGGTGGCCGACCCCAGTCGGAGCTTTCATGTCGGCGACAGGCTCAATGAGGATTACTCCTCTCCCCTCCCCTTTGAACGGAACGTGACAGTTTCCCATCATACGGCTCCTGCCTCACGAACAGCCTTGTTAGGCACGAAAGATTCCTTGACTTAGATTCTTAACAATTTCCTGGATTACTCCACTCCATTGTCCTTTGTCGACCATGATCATTTCTGATATCTAATTTGCATCTCAGTTAAGGTTTCTTTGTCTGAACGTCCTTCGTATAACTTCCAAGAGAATTCTGCTATGACTTTTCGCCTGTCGCCGACATGTTGAGCCTGTCGCCGAAACATGCGGGGGCAAATTTAGAACCCTGCTCCACCTTATTACAAGATGGCTTTTGCTTTTTCTCTCATCTTTTATCCTCCAGAGGATTCGGCCGAGATTCCTCTTGGCTTACTGATAGATTTTAACCTCTCTATCAGACTCTTTCGGACTTGCCCTGTTGTATCATCTGAATTTTTATGAAATAATTGAGCCACCCCCCGTAGAAAAG
>JAJEAQ010000610.1 GCA_022822685.1 Trichodesmium sp. jk18x7bins.61 | reverse complement strand
TCATCTCTTGATTTACCAACACCAAGAAACAACCTTTTACCTATTTACTTTTGTGGTTTATACTCTGTCAAAATGAGAGAAAATTAAAAGTAGAGGCAAGTTAGCCAACTGTCCCTAAAATTAGTAAACTGAGGCGAAATTCTTAGATACTAGATTTATAAACAATACTTGTAGGAAGTACATAATGACCACCTCAAGACGACCTTCTACCTCTCCCGAATCATGGCAAATGAGCGATCGCGAACGTGCCAACCTCCAACAAGCCACTATCTACGACTCAATTAAATCTATCCCAGAAATATGGCCTTTAGCTGCTCAACACTATAACCAGACAATTGCCCTCCATGATCCCCATAGCAGATCAGAAGTAAAATTTACCTTCGCAGAATTAAATCAGCAGATCCAAAAATTTGCTGCTGGCTTACAAGCATTGGGGGTTGTGCCTATGGAAAACGACACATCCATACCTCCTCTAGTGGCCTTATTTGCGGACAATAGTCCCCGGTGGATGATTGCTGACCAAGGTATTATGACTGCTGGTGGTACAGATGTAGTCAGAAGTGGGTCTGCGGATATTGAAGAATTGGTGTACATTCTTCAGGATAGTGGCAGTATTAGTTTAGTAGTGGAAAACTTAGCCTTATTGGAGAAATTAAGCGATCGCCTCCAAGACTTACCCATACATATAATCATTCTCCTTTCTGACGAAGAAACAAACTCCAGTGATAACCTACCAGTGGTCAAATTCTCTCAAGTCATTGCTACAGGAGAAGACATACCCCTCAAACCCACCAATCAAAACCAGGAAACTCTAGCTACCTTACTCTATACTTCTGGCACCACTGGCAAACCCAAGGGTGTAATGCTAACTCACGGCAACCTACTATATCAAATCAACGTTATTAGTACAGTCATTCAACCACAACCAGGAGAATATATCCTCAGTCTTCTGCCAACTTGGCATACTTTTGGTAGGACTGGAGAATACTTTTTTCTATCCAAAGGTTGTACCCAAATTTATACCAACAAACGTTATTTGAAAAAAGATTTTCAAGAATATCAACCCCAATACTTCTTTAGTGTGCCAAGAATTTGGGAATTAATTTATGAGGGGGTACAAAAGCAACTACGGGAAGAACCAGCCAACAAACAAAAGCTAGCTAACTTTTTTTTGAGTTTAAGTCAACGTTATATTGAAGCTCGACGTATTAGTCAAGGATTAGTTCTGCAATTGGACTCACCATCTTCATTTCAGAAGTTACTGGCTACTGTGCAAAGTTGGGCATTATGGCCGATTCATAATTTAGCGAAAAAAATCATTTATCAGAAAATGCGCCAAGCTACCGGGGGGCGCTTAAAATTTGCGGTGAGTGGAGGTGGCTCCCTAGCAATGCACTTAGAAAATTTCTTTGAAATAGTTGGTATTGAGGTATTAGTAGGATATGGCTTGACAGAGACTGCCCCAGTTTTAACTGCCAGACGCTATTGGCATAATCTCCGGGGTTCTTCTGGCAAACCAGTTCCAGGAACAGAGATTAAAATAATAGATATAGAAACTCACAAACCTCTAGTTGCTGGAGAAAAAGGTTTGGTTTGGGCGCGGGGGCCACAAGTTATGGCAGGTTACTATCAAAATCCGGAAGCCACTCAGAAAGTTATTGACTCAGAGGGTTGGTTTAATACTGGTGATATTGGTTGGATCACTCCTGAACAAGATTTGGTATTGACAGGTCGAGCAAAAGATACAATTGTTCTGACTAATGGGGAAAATATTGAGCCTCAGCCGATAGAAGATGCTTGTGCTCGTAGCCAATATATAGACCAAATTATGTTAGTGGGTCAAGACCAGAAGTTTTTGGGTGCTTTAATTGTGCCAAATATTGAAGCTGTGGAGCAATGGGCTGCCCAAGGTAGCCTTTCAGAGAATCAAACTCAGATTGATTGGGAAAGTCAGGCAGTTCAAGAATTGTTCCGCCAAGAGTTGAATCGAGAGGTAAAAAATCGCCCCGGATATCAACCAGATGACCGTATTGGCCCTTTGAGTTTGATTCTGGAGCCATTCACGATAGAGAATAACATGATGACTCAAACTATGAAGATTAAACGTCCCATTGTTACAGAGCGTTACCGCGATCTGATTAACGGAATGTTTAATTAGTGAATTATTGAATTATGGTCAGGAACCCTCAGCTAAAACAAGGGGCTTGGTAATACTCTTTTTGCTATGATCTTGGAGTTAAGCAACCCAACCCCTGACCAACCTAAGACCCTAGAGGTCTTTGGTTGCCCATGTTTGCCAACAAAAATCAACTTACAAGAAAAATTTTATGGAGTATTCTCAAACACAATTACTTCTAAAGCGAGCGATTAACGTCAAAGTAGTCGTTACAGCACGCTGGAAAGAAGAAGCTCAACAACAATTACAAAACCAAATTAATAATTTAGATAGCCAATTACAACAGGTTGAAATGCAAGGGCAACGAATGATTTCTGAAGTTCAGAAGCAAAGTGTACAACCTCCAGCCCTGCAAGTACAACAGCAAATTGATAATATTCAACTACAGATAAATCAAAAGAAAAGCGAGCTGTTAGATCAGAAAAATCAAGCTCTACAGCAATTACAACAAGTGCAAACCTTAGAACTAGAACAACAAGTTAATCAAGGTCAAATTGAAAGTGTATTTACTGCTGATATTGGGGAGAATTTGATCAAAAAAATGCAGGTAGAAATTCTCCTTCGTGATGGAGTAATTGAAGAAGTACGGGGAGAGGTTTAAAGGCTAAGGAAGCAGTAAGAAAAGAAGAAGGCAAAAGGCAGACAGAGAAATGTGATGAAGATAAATAGGTCAGTTGCTGTACATCTATATCACCCAACTACTGAGTACTGACTCCTTCTACTGAAGTAAGTAAATTTCCCAAAACTATTCTCACTCCTGATACTATGTAGGGTAAAACACCTTTAGATAAGGAATTTGGGAGTCTGGGAAATTGGGTAGGGGATTCAAATCTATCCCAATTTATGCACTGCGGGTGAGGGTAAAGTATTGACATACTCCCGACGATGCGCTTAAGCGAGCACAGCGGGATTCTGCAATCGAAATATTATCAATAGCAGCTTATACAGAGGTAATTTCCTCCCCCTGTGTAGGTAGAAGTAATAATGAAATACTTCGTTTTTGTCAATAGGAGAATTAGTCAGGACTTACGCAAAAGCACTAGATCTAGGAAGTTAAAAATCAATAAAAACACCATATATAGCCTTGAAAACCCCAAAATGCTTAAGTCCTGTTAGTGGGACTTAGACAAAAATGAGGGAGAAAATAGCCTCAAAACTAGACAGAGAGAAGTATTGAGGTCAAAAGCGACAGCTCAGACCTGAGGAGGCAAAGGTATAAATCCAGAAATGACTAGGCTTTCCGCTATTTTTATAGCTTCGACCTTTTTCCCTTGCTTAGGCTGACTTTCAGGCATTTTATAGACCAGAAAATGTCTAAGTACCATTAGTATGATTTGTGGAGATGCCTAAATGCTGACCCTGGCTTTCATCCCGACGCTCGCCCGTCGCACCAGAGCGCGCAACCGAGCGCCAGGAGAATTAAACCTATAGAACGGACTAAATAGTTCCTGATTCCCTACTCCCTACTACCTATTCCCCGCAAGCATTGGTGGATAATGAAGCTCGTAGCTGCCTTAAGTGCCAAAAATATATCTTTTGGTGCTAAACCACAACTACAAACAAAGACTTTACTTCTGACTCTTCTCCTCAACAATTAACTTGATTTATAACCAAAAAAACAACAGAAAACGAACATGATTAATGAAATATTTATGCCTGCCCTTAGTTCAACAATGACCGAGGGTAAGATTGTTTCTTGGCAAAAATCCCCCGGTGATTGGGTGGAAAAAGGTGAAACAGTCGTAGTGGTTGAATCAGACAAAGCAGATATGGATGTGGAATCCTTTTTTTCTGGATATTTGGCCACAGTAGTTGTGTCAGCGGGAGATGTGGCCACAGTAGGGTCTACAATTGCTTTGTTGGCCGAAACAGAGGCAGAAATTGAACAAGCCAAACAGCAAGCTGAAAGTACAGTAAAGAAAGAAACTACCACTGCTGCTGCTTCTATTTCGGCAACCACTGTTGCTACTGCCCTCACTTCTGCGACAGCAGCCCAAGAAAGTCGCAGTCGCCGTAATGGACGGATTATTGCTTCCCCTCGTGCCCGGAAGTTGGCCAAAGAATTAAAGGTAGATCTGAATCACCTCAACGGTACTGGCCCTCACGGTCGTATTGTCGCTGAGGATGTGGAAATGGCAGCAAGTGGTACTCCTACTGTGGCAACTACTGCCGCGATGGCTACTCCTGTCGCTCCAACTCAACCAACTCTACCATCTGTTCCTACTCCCCCAACATCTGCACCTCCTACCCCGATAACTCCAGGGCAAGTTGTACAGATGAATACTCTGCAAAATGCAGTGGTGAGGAATATGATGGCAAGTTTGTCTGTGCCTACTTTTCATGTTGGTTATACCATCACTACAGATAACTTAGATGGATTGTACAAACAGATTAAGTCTAAGGGCGTTACTATGACTGCTTTGTTGGCAAAAGCGGTAGCAATGACTTTGCAAAAACATCCTCTACTGAATGCAGTTTATGTAGAGCAGGGCATTCAATATCCCTCTGGGATTAATATTGCAGTAGCGGTGGCAATGCCTGATGGTGGTCTGATTACGCCAGTATTGCCAAATGCTGACAAAATGGATATTTATTCTTTGTCTCGCACTTGGAAAGGTTTGGTAGATAGGGCACGAACAAAACAGTTACAACCAGATGAATACAGCACGGGTACTTTTACTCTTTCTAACTTGGGAATGTTTGGGGTAAATACATTTGATGCTATTTTGCCACCAGGCCAAGGTTCGATTTTGGCTATTGGTGGCTCTCAATCTCAGGTAGTAGCAACTGATGATGGGATGATTGGGGTAAAACGACAAATGCAAGTGAATATTACTTGTGATCATCGGATTATTTATGGTGCTGACGCTGCTGCTTTCTTGCAGGATTTGGCGAAATTGATTGAATCTAGTCCACAATCTTTGACTATGTAATTTAGTTGTGAAGGCGATCGCTCTTTAACAAAAAGTCCGGTTATAAAGTGATGATGAAGATAGTAGGGGAGCGTGGCAGTCGGGGAGTCGCGAGTAAGCCAGAAAGTTGAATACATCTTGCTCCTTCTCACTATTAGTTGCATCTATATAATAATATATAACTGGATGCGATATAAAAGGTAAACCTTCGGCCGTTAGCATGAGCAGAGGAGTAAACTTCGGTAGCCATAAGTAGATGACAACTGAAGTCGCTGATTCTTTTTCATACCCTTAACTGTTTTTGGCATCTCGCCACATTAAATGCTGGGTGAGATGAAAAGCCAACCCTCTCATAAGGCATAGCTAAAGGGTTTCCTGGCCTCCCATTTTTTTGATCCCAAATTCAAAAAAGATAGTTACATGAAAATCACAACTCCTAACTCTTACCAACGAAAACTGTGTAGTAATAAATTGGGAAACTGGTATTAAAGTAGCTACAGCTACCGCTATATTGCATTTTTTAATTCCTTATTCCTTCTGAAAATTAGGGTAAAATCAACCATGAAAGCAATTGTAATGACATCAGCAGGCGCTCCGGAAGTTTTGCAAGTACAGCAAGTTCCCGATCCTGTGATTGAAAATGACAGAGAAATATTAGTGCGTCTCAAAGCAGCAGGAGTTAATCCTATTGATACAAAATTACGAACTCGTGGCACCTTTTACCCAGAGAAAATGCCCGCTATTTTAGGATGTGATGGTGCTGGAATTGTGGAAGCGGTTGGTAAAAATGTAGAGAATTTTCAGGTAGGAGATGAAGTTTATTTTTGTAATAGTGGTATCGGGGCTACTCCTGGAAATTATGCAGAATTAGCTGTTGTTGATGAAAGGTTTGTTGCTAACAAACCAACTTCTTTAAGTTTTGTTGAAGCTGCTGCTGTACCGTTAGTCTTAATTACTGCTTGGGAATCTTTGTATGAGCGAGGAAAGTTACAAACTGGCAGAAAGGTATTAATTCATGCTGGTGCTGGAGGAGTAGGTCATATAGCGATACAGCTAGCAAAGTTACAAGGTGCTGAAGTAGCTACTACTATTAGCTCAGAAGAAAAGGCTAATTTTGTCAAAAGTTTAGGTGCAAATTTAGCAATTTTTAAGAATACAGATATTGTGCAAGCTGTTTTAAATTGGACAAATGGGGAAGGGGTAGATTTAGCTTTTGATACTATTGGAGGAAAGGTTTTTTATGATACTATCCCAGCAGTGAAAGTATATGGTGATATCGTCACAATTTTAGAACCAGATACTACCTTTGGAAATTTGAAAGTTGCTAGACAGAGAAATTTGCGGATTGGGCTAGAGTTAATGTTAACTCCAATGATGAGAGGCTTGAAGGAAGCTCAGGAAGACCAAGTTAAGATTTTGCAACAATCTAGGCGGTTATTTGACGAAGGAAAATTAAAGATTCATGTTGATCAAACTTTTGCTTTAGATGATGCGATGGAAGCACATCGAATGTTAGAAGCAGGCTCAATGGTTGGTAAGATTGTTTTAACTATTTAGGGCTTGCTGAATAAATATATAAAGTATACCAGGCCATAATTTTAAGTCTTTTTTGACTAAACAAGTGCAAGGCTCAACATCCTTACATTCTTTGGAAATCAGGCGGTGAAACTAAGATTTTACAGGCTGTGTAGCCTCTAGATTCACATTTCTCGACTTTTTCAGTAAGCCCTATTTAAACCACATCGTCACTCCCGCTTACCTCATCTAGATCAAAGATTATAGATGGAGACCTCTAGGGGAATTCTGTTCAAAGTAAAAATTGATCTTTTTATATCAATTTAACACTTGATTAGTATATTTGCTTAGTCCAAAAGGTATGGATAAAATGTCAGAAGAGCAATCAAAACAACCAAATACAGAACAACCTGAAACTGATCAACTTTCCCAGGAACTAACAGAAACCTCTGCTGTGACATCCCAAAGCTACACTCAACAAGAATCTACTGTGACTAAATCAGGCCTCTTGCAGCAAGTTCTAGGGTTAGTTCGTTCTTTTCTACCAGAACCCATACGTCAGAAAACTTCTGACAGATTGTTGACTGTAGCGATGGCCACTATTACCACTCTGCTCGTGGTGATTATTTTTGTTTCTTTTCCTTCTAGTCAACCTGCTACAGAAGTGGCAGATGTTCCTATATTTGAGGGTTCGGAATTGACAGAGGCGATCGCCTTGGAACAATCTCTACCTCCTGTGGTAGATTCAGAAGATGCACAGATGCTTGATTTGGCTCCCGAAACAGGAAAAAATACACCTCCGCCGCGAAAGTTGACACCAGAGCAAACTTTAATTGTGTCAATTCAAAATCAAATTTATGATCTTACTAATGAATATGGTGATGAAGTTCTTGAGTATTTGAAAGTTGATTTTTCTAGTAATTTAGTAACTGTTGAAATCACTGATAATTGGTATGAATTAACTGCACAAGAACAAGACGAATTAGCAAATAAAATGTTTCAGCAGGTACAATATTTAGAGTTTGGCCAGTTACAATTAATTAATTCTCAAGGCAGAATTATAGCTCGCAATTCTGTGATTAGTTCCAAGATGATTATTTTAGAGCGATCGCTTTTGGAAAGACCAGTATAATTATTGTAGTAAGGACTATAGCAATCCTCAATGATTTGTACAAAACACCAAAATAGCTGAACACTCTGAAATTCTTACTCCTGTTACCTGTTGACTAATTCAGTAGATATTGTCTATACAATAAATAGGAATGCTATAGATACTTAGTGACGCTCCTACACACTCCTATTCACTAGCCTCCTGCGGAGGAGCTACGCTATCAGTGTAGGTAACTGAAATCTTGGCGTTGGTTAATTATGGGATGAATTTGTTTGCTTAGGCAACCCTAGTCTGGGAAAATTTCCTAAGTCCTGATGCCTAATTCATCCCCCTACTAAGCAACGCCGAAATCTTTTTAACTTGCCTGGCGGGAAGATAAGCGCTCTCCCCCCAGGGGAGCGTCGGGATGAGAGCCAGCGTTATGTTCTCGGTACACACTTAACAATTATCAATTATCAATACAGGGGGAGGACATCACCAGGAGTCAAAACCGCAATCAATCAAAACCCCGCCGGGGCGGGCGAGGTCTTATTGTCGGTTGAGCCACCTCGCCACATGTTCAGGGAGGCTCCCTGCTCAAGAAGAATCCCGCGTTGTCGCGTAAGGGCAGGGTTGGGAGTATGTGAAGACGGTCATATCATGTCTCATTGAACAACCATAATAAACCTTGCTGATCAGAACCCGTAGGGACGTTGCATGCAACGTCCCTACATTGTGGTTAATTAATGCGACTTGATATTACCTTTTCCCAGGCTCCACCGTAAATCATTACTACATTAAGTAGTATTTTGTAGCATAATTAATAGTTAAAGATAAAAAATATTATGAATAAAAAAAGTAGTGAAGGATACAAAATAATTAGTGATAATCGCCAAGCTAGGTTTAACTATCATATCATAGAGACTTATGAGGCAGGCATTGCATTACAAGGGACAGAAGTCAAATCAATCAGGGAAGGAAAAATCAATTTACGAGATGGTTATGCTTTAATCCGTAATCATGAAGCATGGTTAATTAACGTCCATATTTCTCCATATCAAAAAGCAGGAGAATTTTTTAATCACGAACCTCGTCGTAGTAGGAGATTGCTGCTACATAAAAAAGAGATTAATAAATTAATTGGTAAGGTAGAACAGCAGGGATTAACTTTAGTGCCATTGAGGATGTACTTTAAACGTGGTTGGGTAAAAGTTGATATTGGTTTGGCACAAGGTAAAAAGCTTTATGATAAGCGTGAAACGATTAAGCGGCGAGATGATAAACGGGCTATGCAAAGAGCAATCAAGCAATACTAACACCAAATTTTCCTAGTCAGCCTCCCAATTTGGTAGCAAGATTTTATGAAATCGGCATTAACTTGCCTGGCGGTAAGTTCCCCGTTCTCCTGTAGGGAAACTTGGGATGAAAAGCAGCATAGGGTTTGGACACCTCACAAAAAAAAGTAGGGGTTTTAAAGGACTTCCAAATCAAAAAACATTCCAAATTTTATTTATGGGGTGTACCCACGTCTCCCACATTCAGGACGCACAGAGAAGGCCCACCCCACTAAAATGGATAATTTATTTCTGGGAAATCCCTAATTGCCCCTACGCGACGCTCCCATACTGATGTACTTGCTTTCAGTCGGGGCTTTTTTTGTGTTGGTTTTTAGATAGTAGATAATTTTTGAATTGGCCCAACCCAAGATTGTGCCAGAACACACCATCCATCATTATCACTTTCTACAGTCCAACGACTGTTCATCAGGCTGTAAGAATATTTCAAGTCCTTCCCATATACAGAGATGTATGTACCACTAGCGTGGTCAATCTCTCCCCAGGGATCGTGAACAAACCAGTACCCTCCCCCTGGAGCTTGATTATCCTCTTCATAACCAATCACGACAATCCAATGACCTCCACCTGTTGGATTATAAGAAGGACCTTGATGAAGAATGCCACAGGGAACAGGAATTCCTCTGTTAAGATAATCTTTGAGAGTATTATTGTTTGCGTTTTGAACAAACTTGGCATTAACTCCAAAATGTTCCAGAGTTTCAATTTGAACTCTAGCATC
>JAJEAQ010000338.1 GCA_022822685.1 Trichodesmium sp. jk18x7bins.61 | reverse complement strand
AATACACTATGGATACCTGAATTTAGAAGTATATTCACACCTTGGGGAAGTGTAAAAAGTCAAAAAGTGAATGATCAAACTACTGTTCAATGTATGGCAGTTGAAGCTGCGGATGAAAAAGACACCCCTTTAGTAAAAGACCGTCTCAATGTAGTAGGAGAAAACCATAATGAATCAGGCCAAAGACGAGAAACGGAAAAAGAATATGTAAAAGATTATTGTGGTTTAAAAAATTATTGGCGAGAGGAACAATTGAAAATTCCTGATACTCAAAAATTTGGAGACCGCCAAAAACTACGTGTTTTTTATATAATAAAAGAGCTAGAGTTATCATCTAAATCAATTAGAAGAGTGAGAACATTTATCAATAAATTAGATTTAATGAAACAAATTAAACAATCATCACTGAAAGGAATTAACCAATCATTTGGTAGGAACAGATTTTGGAATAATATATATAATTTTCTTTCATTTTTTGCTTCAGACGCGTTTTACTTGCATTCTTTTTATGTCATCCTAAAAAACTTAAAGTTCGGTAAAATAGATTTGGAATTTACGGAAGAAGAGGAAAACGAATTATTAAGTTTAGAGCCACAAATAAAAGATACAGGCTCAACATTATGTATGACCTATCTGAGGCTTTTTAATTTAGACCATAGGTTAGCAGAACATTTTAAATCCCCTGATGATTTAGAGCTTGATTGGGCTATAGGAGGAACAGTTTTAGATATACATAACCGCAAATACACTGAAGAGGATTATTTAGAAAGTTTGAACACCCTATTGGAAACTATAAAACAAAAAAGACATTTATCGAAAGATTTAAAACGAAAAATACATTTAGGTAAAGGTAAGTATAAACATGTAGAAAAAACGTTAAGATATATAAACAAAGAGCGTTCCTCCGAAATGCACAGCGCTGCTACCCGTGGCCACAAAGAAGAGGGTGTATGGAAAATTGGGGATGACCACGTAAATGATATTCGGAAATATCACAGTCCAACGAATTACAATCTTGTTACAAAGGATGAGTTTAATAAGTACTTTAATGAATATTTAAAAAAAAGACCTTATGCAGCAGTCAAGGGAAAACAGAAAGGGTTCAATGTTTGAGATGTGAGTACTGGCAACAAGTTCAACAAATAGACTCAGAAAACCTAGTTTTCATTAATGAAATGGGTGTGTTGTTGGGTATCATACGGACTCATGGGCGAAGTCCATATGGCAGTAGAGTGTATGATTTTCTGGCCTACCATATACTCTCCCTCTTGACTGTTGCATTTAACTTCGCCTTTAGGTAAATCAAATTAAATTTCTCCACCTTAATCATTCCAGTAGCTTCTCATCTGAAATACAATTTTATGTAGCAAATGTTTTAGTATTTCATATTAGCAATTTTAAATTTCAACCTATATGACAATACCTTTTTTATCAAAATAAAATTTCAGTAAAATTTTATTAATTTTGCATCAATTTTTGATAACTATAAGCTGATTATTCTGGTTTTGTTTAAGCATAGCTATTGTTATCATTTATGGTTTAAATTCTATCAAAGTAGCTTTCCAAGCTCAATATGTAATTCAAGATGACAGACGACAACATATATTTTGGATGCGTCGTTTTTTAGATTCAGAATTATTTCCTCAAGATTTGATTGCCGACTATTTTCAGTCTGTTGCACCTTGGGGATACAAAGCTTTTTATAGAGTCATCACATCTCTAGATATCGACCCCATTTTTTTAGTAAATTATTACCAATATTTTTAGGATTAATTTCTACAATTTACTGTTTCGGAGTAAGTTTACAGATTTTGCAAATTCCTGCTGTAGGGTTTTTTAATTCATTCATCTTGAATCAAACTTTATGGATGGAAGATGACTTAGTTTCTGCTACTCCTAGAGCATTTTTATATCCACTTTTTTTAGCATTTTTATACTACTTACTACGGGGATCTTTATTTCCAGTTTTGATAGCGATCGCTCTCCAAGCAGTTTTTTACCCTCCCACAGTCTTACTATCAATAACCATCTTAACTATTCGGCTAATTGATTACCAAAAAAAGCAGTTAAAACTTACTTCAATTCCACTAAATTATTGTCTTTGGTTAGGAGCAATAATTATTGCAGCAATGACTCTTTTACCCTACAAACTAACTACTACTGAATTCGGACCAATTATTACTACTGCTTCTGCAAAACTACAACCAATTTTTAATTATATTGATGGTAAATATGGCCTGGCTTTCTTTTTTTCTGATCACCCCTTAGTTTTTTGGCTGATTGGGCCAAGAAGTGGCATCTTATTCCTGGGATTATTTTCACCACTTGCTATAGCTTCATTAATGCTACCTTTTTTACTTAGAAAAGAAAAATTTACTCTCGCGAAGCAAGTTTCTGGCAAAATAGGAATATTAGCTCAAATTCTCATAGCATCAGTAGGATTATTTTGTATCGCTCATATCCTGTTATTTCAGCTTCATTTTCCCAATAGATATACTTACCATAGTATCAGAGTTATGATGCCAATCGCTGCGGGCATTGCCTTAACAATATGGTTAGATAATTATTTAAAAAAAGTTACTTCTCAGCTAAAAAGTGGTTTAACCTTTCCACAAGTCATAAATCTCGGAACCACAACTTTATTATTATTAATATTAA
>JAJEAQ010000513.1 GCA_022822685.1 Trichodesmium sp. jk18x7bins.61 | reverse complement strand
GGGCATGATTTTCGTCCAGAATATCGACAGTTAAAAATGTTACGAGAAAGTTATCCAGATGTACCAATGATGGCTTTAACTGCCACAGCCACAAAACGAATTAGAGAAGATATTATTGCTCAGTTAAATTTACAACAACCTTATATTCATGTCGCCAGTTTTTTCCGTTCAAACTTATATTATGAAGTGCGCCAAAAAACCAGCGCTAAAAATACTTTTGCTGAAACATTGCAAATTATTCGAGAAACAGATGGCTCGGGAATAGTATATTGTCAAAGTAGAAAACGAGTTGATGAACTTGCTTATCAATTACAACAAAATCATATATCTGCTTTGCCTTATCATGCTGGAATGAGTGACGAAGAAAGAACTATTAATCAAACCAGATTTATCCGAGATGATGTTAATGTCATAGTCGCAACCGTTGCTTTTGGCATGGGAATTAATAAGCCAGATGTCCGATTTGTCATTCATTATGATTTACCTAAAAATATAGAAAGTTATTATCAAGAAACAGGTCGATCTGGTAGAGATGGGGAACTTGCTAGATGTACTCTATTTTTTAGTTATGGTGATAAGAAAGCTATTGAATATTTAATTGAGCAAAAACTTGATGAACAAGAACAAAGAATTGCTCATCAACAGTTACGCAGAATTATTAATTATGCTGATGCTACTGAATGTCGCCACCGGGTTTTATTAAGCTACTTTGGTGAAGATTTTCCCGAAAATTGTGGGAATTGTGATAATTGTAAATATCCCAAACCAATAGAAGATTGGACGATTGAAGCAATGAAGTTTTTATCTTGTGTAGCGAGAACCAAAGAAAGATTTGGTATGACTCATATTATCGATGTTTTAAGAGGTTCTAAAAATAAGAAAGTTTTAGAGAAAAAACATGACAAACTTTCTACTTATGGAATTGGAAAAAATAAGAGTATTGAAGAGTGGAGAAATTTGGCAAAATCTCTCTTAAATCAAGGTTTAATGGATGAAACAACAGATGGTTATTCCGTTTTAAAACTTAACCAAAATAGTTGGGAAGTGATGGGAAGAAAAATCAAGGTAGAAATTGCCATAGAAAGCAAACATAAAATTGAGAAAACTACTACTTCTTTAGTAGCAGATGAGCAAAGATTATTTGAAGAATTACGGACTTTACGTAAACGAATTGCTGATGAACAAAATCTACCTCCTTATGTGATTTTTCACGACTCCGATTTACGAGATATGGCACAGAAACGCCCACAAAATTTAGATGAATTTCTGGATATTTATGGGGTAGGAACTCGGAAACGAGATAAGTATGGTCAGCAGTTTATTGAGATGATTAGAGGTTATTGTTTAGAGTATGGTTTACCTACTAAGTCGGAGCCGATTAGGAAGTTAGCAGAAGTTGCTGAGAATGTGCCTTCCCAAACACAAATTCAAACATTGGAATTACATAAACAAGGGTTAAGTATAGATGCTATTGCTAATCAACGAGCAATGAAATCTAGCACTATTATTAGTCATTTAGCTAACTTGATAGAAAAAAATCAATTTGTTGATATTGATAGATTAGTAAAACCAGAGCGTCAGGAGCAAATTATTGCAGCAATTGAACAAATAGGCGATGAGGCGCTTAAACCTATTTATGAACATTTACAAGAACGTTATACTTATGATGAAATTAACTTAGTTAGAGCAGTTTGGCGGAACGAGCAATTAGATTTTTGATTGTCAAGCTTTTGCTGGAAGGGAGTAGGGATCATTTATAAGTTGGCGATCGCTAGATTTAATAGTCTTCCTCTCATTTATAACTCCTAAAACCTTTTTATTGCAAGGGAGTTGTCCTCTTAATATTTACTTTATAAATCAGATATTATTAAACTCCAAGAAAAGGCGAGCATTAATTCTTTCTGTAGGCTGATATTCAAACCCATAATCTCTGAGCGGAGATTGACACTATAAGTCAATATCTTAGCTAGAGGGTATCTATAAATAAAATATTAAGCCTTGATGTAGGGTGGGTTAGGCGGGAAGAATTCCACACTAATGATCGGATATTTTAAAACCCCGCCATTACGGGCGGGGTTTTGATCCGCCGTCACCCACCGAAGATTGGCTATTTGATGTTGTTTTTAATTTTTTTTTACAGATATCTTCTAACTTCAAACTTTTTATCTGTTTTTGATAGAATTAAATATCAAGAATATATACAGCGTATTTCAGGTTTACGAGGTACAGTAATAAAAATTTGTCCTGCCGTTTTTTTAATGCTGAGGATTGATCAAATCAAGAACTGAAGAACTGTACCTCCTGCAACTTGCAATCTGCTATAAGATTAATTAAGATATTAAAAGCTAAAAATGACTAATAATAACTATGCGCGACCTGAACAGGTCAACAGAACCGAGGCGCCTTTCATGTCGGCGACAGGCTCAACATGTGGCGAGGTGGCTCAACATAGAGTCACCCATCAAAGAACAGTACATCACATCTCATTCGGCAACGAAAAAGATCGAAAACAGCCTAATAACCAAAACTGAAAAGAATCAATCAGTAGTCGAAGGAGAAATAGAAAAA
>JAJEAQ010000777.1 GCA_022822685.1 Trichodesmium sp. jk18x7bins.61 | reverse complement strand
ATCAGAATTGAAAACTCTAGCTATCTTAATATGTACTTTACAAAGAAATCTCTGAGATGATAACCTTAAATATTACTAATAACCGAATTAAAATATGCATGAATTGTAGTTGATAGATGATAGTTTCTTGAATCTGGAGTAATGACAAAAATTACCCAATACGTATCAAAATATATTTGGCAGAGGTGGCAAAAAATTCAACCCAAATAGAAATTTCTTCTGGGTTTTGTACTGTTGTGCTTGATAGGGCGATCGCTTCCTCTCTTCACTCCGATTCAACCTCAAGACATAACTCAAAATCAACAAACCTTAAAATTTACTGACTGTAATAGTCTTCCCCTGGGAACTATCCTCACTCGCAACCAAGAAAATACTGTAGTTATATCCCTAGATCGAATTTCACCTCTATTTATTAAAGCCATTATCGCTGCGGAAGACAAAAGATATTATCAACATGGTGTTTTAGACATCAAAGCAATCGGGCGATCGCTCCAGGAAGCGATTCAAGCGGAACAAATAGTCAGTGGAACTTCCACCATCACCATGCAACTCCCCCGAATGTTAGCATCTACACCGCGCACTCTTCCCAATAAAGTCCGTGAAATCTGGCTATCTTGGCGACTCACAGTAGGTATGAATAAAGAACAAATCCTACAAGCATACATCAACTGCTTACCAATGGGAGGAAACATCTACAGCGTAGAAGCAGTATCCCGTGCCTATTTTGGCACCTCTGCCACTGACATCAACCAGGCCAAAGCCAGTATTCTCGCGGCCTTACCCAACGATCCCACGGACTTTAACCCCTATGACAATTGGCATCTCCTCAAACAACGTCAAGCTTATATTCTCAAACGCATGGTTGAAGACAATTATATTACCCCGGCTCTCAAGCTGAAAAAAGCACTTGCTGAAGAAATAATTCTGCAACCAAAAAATCAAGGTACTATTGCTGCTCCACATTTTTTATTTTGGTTATCCGAGCATCAACTTACTCACATTAATCAAAACTTATCTAAAAAAAGCTAGCTCTACAATTATTCGTACTACTATCAACCGAACTTTACAACAATTTGTCACTGCCCAAGTGGAACAAATAGTGAGAAATTTTAAACCTTATAATGTGCATCATGCTGCTGCTATTGTGATTGACAATCAGACTGGAGAAGTATTAGTTTATGTGGGTTCTCCTGATTATTTTGATACTCAAACAATGGGTAGCAATGACGGAGTACAAGCACTACGTCAACCAGGTTCGACTCTGAAACCTTTCTTATATCAATTAGCATTAGAAAATCAAGTAATTAATCCCAATACAATTTGGGCAGATGTGCCTACTTATTACGCAATTCCTGGCGCACAAGTTTATAGCCCAACTAACTATAATCAAGATAAATTTTTATGACCTGTGATTGCCTGGGTAGCTTTGGCAGATTCTCTCAATATTCCTGCAGTGAGAGTATTAGAAAAAGTCGGTGTAGAGAATTTTTTAAACCGTCTGCATCAATTGGGTTTTGCAAATTTACAAGCATCACCAGAGTATTATGGTTTAGGTTTAAGTTGAGGAAGTGAGGAAGTAAGTTTATGGGAGTTGGCGATCGCTTATTCAATTATGGCAAGACAAGGAGAAATCAGCCCTGTTTTTTACAACAGTTTATAGTCAAAGCTATCCACTTTTTCAGGAGCAACGGAAGGAGAATTTACAACAGATAAAAAAACAAGAAATTTCCCCACCACCCAAAGCAAAATCTGAATGGATGTTAATCACAAACATGTTGAACGATACTCATGCTAGAGCTACAGAATTTGGAGTTGATTCGGCTTTAAATTTGCCATTTCCAGCAGTAGTTAAAACTGGTACTTCTTCAGATTTTCGCGATACTTGGACAGTTGGTTTTACTCAAAATTATACTGTAGCAGTTTGGGTAAGTAATTTTAGTGGCGAACCGATGGTGAAAATATCAGGAGTTATGGGTGCTGCGCCTTTATGGAATCGGAGCATGTTACATTTACACGAAAACATTGAACCGACAGCTTTTCCTGCACCAGAAAATATGATTCAGCGCCCAGTTTGTACAATTTATGGTTTGCGCCCTCATTCAGGTTGTCCGTCAGTAATGACAGAGTATTTTTATCCAGAAAATTTGCCAGAATATGAGCGTTTATCTAATAATTATCAAGTGGAAAATTTGCCGGCTGAGTATAACGAATGGTTGGTAACACAGAGTGAGTCTAGTTTAGTTTCTGAGCAGTTGAAAATTTTGTTTCCTCAAGAGGATGATTACTTCTTAATTGATGGTGTTGCTGGAGGACAAAAGTTAGAGCTGAAGTAGGCAGACTCGTCAGGAAAATCTGTGGAATGGTGGTTGAATGGAAAGAAGTTAGTTGTTAATTCAGATAATTCTTTATTTTGGCAATTAACTCCAGGGAAATGGAGTTTGGAAGTGCGTTCGGCAGAAATGATAGAGCAGGTTAATTTTGAAGTACAACTGCCAAATACATTTCCTTATAATGGGTTTTTTATATTAAAAGAAGGAAGAAATAAAAATTGAGCTACAGAATAATTTAGGGATGTTCCATGTATCCCTACAAATGATTTAGGGAAAAGCTGATGTAATTTTTGGAGATATCTACTATTTTTTATTATCAGAGTTAATAGTCGCCAACCAATTTAAACAATCCTCCCAATTCTTAAGATCAAAAAATATCTTTTATTAAATTTTCTAAATCTTCTAAAAATAAGCCTTCAATTTGAATTAATTGGTTCGTAGTTGCGCTTTAGCGCCCTAACTAAACATAGCATGGTTAGTATAATTAAAAATATCTATGATATAGCTGATACCAATGTGCTAAATATTTGCTACAGGTATATGCAAAGTGGGCAAATCTTTAGTTATTAAAATAATGTAATTAATATTTACCCACCTTAATCCCCCTAAAAAGAAGGTTTAATTGGAGAGAGCGATCGCCAATAACTTAACAGGATTTTAGGCGCAGATGATCATACTCAAACTCCAATAATGCTTGAGACTGTTTTCTTCGTGATTGTCAATTTTCCTCTGTCTAAAATTTCCATTGTAAGTCCACTTCTAATCTGATAGATAACTCAATATTTGCCCACCCTACAACTACAACTTCAGAATCCCTAATAGATAAAAAAATATAGAGAAAATACCCTAACTTACTGAGATTGAGATATTTATGAGATAAATATTTTTCAGTAACTATAAACAATGAGCAAAACGAAATGGTCTGATTTATATAAATTGAAGACTGGTGGGCTGTCTGGATTGGTTTCCTGCTATTAACAAGTGTGTTTAGTGGATGAGTGACAGTTATGCCGAAAATATCAAAATGGCAGGGAATAGATATTGGTGCTGCACTGCCAATAGATTTGATTCCTGGATTAGTATTATTAGCGATCGTTCTGTGTATTCTCTTTACATTTGGCAATATTGTGATGGCAGGGCGTAGGGGTAAAGCTATGATACTGAGGTTTTGGGCAATTTTTATCTTAGCTACCCTCGCTTATGTATTAGGAAACTCCCAACTTGCCAAAGTAATAAAATCTCAGTTATGCTTTCTGGGCGCTACTAATCGGGTTATTGATTAGCACACTATCGGTACGCCACAATGGCTTATACCTGCGCTACGTACTGAATACTATATAAAAACTGGGTTAGTGATTTTGGGAGCATAAATTCTGTTTAGTCGCATTGTGGAATTCGAGCCTTATGGTTTAGCGATCGCCAAGGGAGTTACCCCGATGGTAGTGCTTCTTATGTATGTTTTTGACGCTCGTTTCCTGAAAATGCAGCAAAAAATATTGGTAATGGTAGTAGTGACTACTACCTCTATTTGTGGAGTCTCAGCAGCTATTGCCGCCGCCCCTACTTGTCGCGCTAAAAAGGATGAGTTAGCTTTGGCGGTAGGAATGACTCCGATATTTACAGTCATTATGATGATTGGGATGCCTTTGTTCGTCAAAGCTGTAAACATGAATGAATTAATTGCCGGGGCGTGGTTTGGAGGCACTATTGATGCAACTGGTGTTGTTGTCGTGGCTGGTGAAGCATTGGGAGATGTAGCCGGAAAAACAGCAGCTTTGGTGAAAATGATTCAAAATATGTTGATTGGAGCGATCGCTTTTGGGATTGCAATTCTTGGGATGACATCTGCAGAAGAGAAACCCAACGATTCTACTCCTAGGTTAAGTGAGTTATGGGTGAGGTTTCCTAAATTTATCTTGGGTTTTGTGGCAGCATCTTTGTTAGTGTCTTTTGTCTTTGTGCCTTTGATGGGTTTGGATACAGTTCAAGATTTGTTGAAGCAGACTAAAAATTATCGTGGCTGGTTATTCTGTCTGGCATTTTTGTTAATTGCTTTGGAGTCTAATTTTAAAGTTTTAGCTCAACAAATGCGTGGTAGAAAACCAGTGATTTTGTATATTGTGGGGCAGAGTTTTAATATTTTGCTGACTTTGGCTGTGGTGTGGTTGATGTTAAGTGGTACTTTGTCTCCAGTACCTGAATTAGGTAGTTGACTTTGATTATGAAGAGAAAATATTTTTGTTGATGGGAATCGTAGGTGTTATCCTACTGTTATTGTGGGGATTAAATATGATGATAGTTAGAGGTTATTCGGGAGCGGTAATGTTAGATATTTATGAAAGCGATCAGGATACCTCAGCTATTTTTTGGACAGATGTATAAAATCCTAATTATGTCAAACTCAGTCATAATTTTTCAGTTGATTTAGGGATAAATTTAATAGAGCCTCGTAGTTGTACTTACTACACTTTAGCTTTAATTTTGGCGCCGCATCCCAACTACAAACAAAGATTTTTTAGAGCCAGTTCTAATCAGAGACTGTTTGTAAAGTAAATATTAAGATAGCTAGAGTGTTGAATTCTGGTGGCCGGCGGCGGACAACTAAAATTATAGAGAGTACGAGGAGATATCGACCCCATGGCCCATCCTCCGCCAGAATTTAATCTCAGTTTTTACGAACAATCTCTCGTCAGTGTGAATAATTATTTTAGAGAATTCCTTTTTGGGTTGTGTAGAAAATATCCACGGAATTAGGGAATAGGGGCAAGAGTTTTAGAACTTTTCTTAATTTTTGTATTTTTGACAAATCATTCAAGATGCCTATAGTATTCAATCATACATATATCTTGCCATTGGAAATAGATAAAATTCCATCAGTATAATTATTGAGTTTAAAATTGTGAGATACAACAATAACTAATATTTTTTAGCTATCTTTTTGATAATTTCCATCATAATTAGGGATGTTTTTTCATCAATAGCGGCAAATGGTTCATCCATTAAAATAACTGATGGCTCAGATAATAGTGCTCTAATAAAACAAATCATTTGAATTTGTCCTCCTGATAGATTAGTTCCTTTTTTTTCCTGCTTCAGTATTAATTCCATTGGCTAGTTTTTGTATAAAATTATCTAGTCCTGTTTCGATCATTAAGTCTTGAACATCTTGTTGAATTTTCCCTGGATTACATATCAAAATATTATCTATTACTTTCATATTAAAAAGAAAAGGAGATTGAGGAACTACACGGATTTTTTTGTTTTCGTGCAGCAGGAGTAAAATTGTTTAAATCAAAATCATCCCAGTAGATTTTGCCTGAACTCGGTCGAAAATCTCCAGCAATTAAACGTAATAGGGTTGATTTACCACTGCCATTACCTCCACTAATACTGAATAAGCCTTGATGAGGTAGAAAAACACTAACCTCATCTATAATCATCGAGTCACGATCATAGTTAAATGATACATTTTTGAGATGCAAATTTTTCTGGAGAGGAGGTATATTTGTCAGAGAATTTTCGTTCCCTGTATTTTCTTTTTTACTTTGAGTATTTATCACTTGATTGTCAAAATTAGTGCATTTTCTGGAGTTGACATTAATTACTGGAAAAGAACTAGATAAATTTTCAGCAATGCGTTCAATACAAACAGAAGCACGAGTCCACTTACTCCAAACAATATTAATCTCTTGTACAGGATATACAACACTTGCGCCAATTGCAACAATTCCTGTAACATCTCCTATTGTGAGTTGACCTTGCAAGGTCATTAAACAAGCTATAGATATCATAATATAGACAAAAGTTCTAAAGATAATTCTGGGGATACTAGGACTCATTGTGGTGTAATGTAACTCGGTATATAGCTTTTTTTTGAATTCCAAGAGTTGATGAATAAATTTTTTGTGTAGTTGATTACCTGAATCGTAGTAATAACTTCTAATCCAGAAAAAGTTTCAATAATTCCTGTAGATATTGTGTCTTCACTATGACTACGGTCATCTATACTTTTTTTTATAGATATGATTTAATTTCCAAATTGCTATTTGTACAATAAAAAAACAAATATTATGATCAATCCTAAGCTGATATTTTACTACAATATCACAACAAAACTAGCAAAAATTATGACTATATAAATAATTGAAACATCTAAAAATCTGTGTAGCATTTCTTCAATTATCGTTAAATCCATGATAAAATTTGTTGACCCTCTTCCTTCTTATTGTTGGCTTTTTTCAGATCAAAATGAGAACGTCCTAGTAAATCTTGATGAATAACGGAGCGGATTCAACAAGTAAATTCAGCAATAAATCGCGGTACAACAAAAAAATTATAATTTCACAAATTGCAGCTATACCATATATTATAAAAACAGATGCTATTAAGCTTAATAGTATCTGTTTTGCTCCTTTATCTATGAGTACATCTTCAACGATGTGAATAAATAAAACCGTTAAAATAGATGGATAAATTCCGATAAGAACACTGATAATAATTATGGTGCTCAAAATCCATCATAATCCTTGGTTATAATAAGTGAGTAATGAAAAATTATTCTGTAATTTACTTATTTTTTCACGGTCTAAATTCCATGACCATAGTTTTTTTTTGCTGACTAACGAATGACATAATACAAATCCTTAAAAAAATAACAGTAGTCTTGAAAAAGTTAACAGTGATTAGGGGTATGGTGGAGAACACCCTAGTCGCTCCGCGACATGAAAAGTGGAGCTTTGCGCTAGCAAAATACTCACCACTAACTTTAAAAATATAGTGGAGAGCTTCAAATTAACCTTGAAACAGTTAACAGTTAACTGATGTCAGATTGGTGAGATACAAAGTTATAGGTTTTAGAGAACAAAGAAGAGAAAAGAAGAACAAAAGTATATTTCAATAGCTCGACAAACGCTATACCTGATGACTGGTAGTTTCAAATTGTTTATCAATTTTGGTACTTTTTAACAATCCTTCGGGATTGCTATAGGGCAACAGAAATATTTGTAGTGGCAATGTCGTGAATATTGACAAACTTGTACCCTATATGCAGCCGGAATACCTAATACCAATTACCAAAAACCTCGCTATACTTGACCGCTTTATAACTTCGCAAAATCAAGGTTATAAGCGTAGCATAACTTTTGAAAATTGGTATAAGTCCTGATAGTTTTTTTAATTTCCTACTTAAGTAGGCAGGCTAAAGTGCGATTCGTTAGGTCGAAACCGCTCTTAGAGCGGGGGATGACCTGGTTCAACCCAAAAGGGTTGGTTACAACTGTTGAGAGTTTATAGGTTAAAGTCCTATTGTTGAGATGTTTCAATTGA
>JAJEAQ010000707.1 GCA_022822685.1 Trichodesmium sp. jk18x7bins.61 | reverse complement strand
GAATTAAATGATTATTCAAACAGATCAATTTTTCAAATGAAGGTTAATAAATCACTATTTTATCTACTCAAAAAATACAGCTATTGCATAGATGCCATAGCAATTTTTGTTTGGGGTTTTGTGTTGTTACATTATCAGGCAACAGGTAAGTTATACTTATTAATTCATCCTCGCTATTTTGGTTTAACAGTGAGTGCTGGAATGGGTTTATTATTATTAGGTGGGTGGAAAATTTGGGAATTATGGAAGACCAGGAAAAATCAAAGATTTACTAATCTTGAAAATCAGCATATTAGCTTTTTTCCTCCTGGTTGGAGTAGTGGTTTGTTGCTAATATCAGCTCTCCTGGCTTTGATAATTATTCCTGAAGTTTTCGCTAGTCAAACAGCATTACAAAGAGGATTAACTGAGTCATTGCCAGTAACTAGAACTCAACCTCAAGAATTTCGTAGTGCTACTAAACCAGAAGAGCGATCGTTAATTGAATGGATTAGGATTTTAAATGTTTATCCAGAGCCAGATGCTTATAATGGTCAAAAGGTTGAAGTAACTGGATTTGTAATTTATCCTCAAACATTATCTGAGCAATATTTTTGGATATCTAGATTTATTCTTACCTGTTGTGCTGCTGATGCTTATCCTGTAGGATTAACAGTTAAGTTACCAGATGGCAGAAGTCGGAATAAATATCCTCAAGATGGTTGGTTTCAAGTTAAGGGTACAATGATTACTGATGAGTTGAATGGTCAGCGTAAATTAACAATTTTACCAACGGAAATTGAACCGATTCCTAAGCCGAAGAATCCTTATTCTTATTAGTAAATTATCGTCAAAAAGAAGTAATAAGTAATATCATGTCCCCTTGAACAGTGATAAATAAATTAGGGAGGAGGCGCGGAGGGAAAAAAGAAGGCATCAGGAGGAGAAAGTTTTTTATCACTAATTAAGCGGACATTATATAAGAGTAAAATTGGCAGATTTAAAAGAGGATTTCGACCTCTTTTAATTGAATGCTACTAATTAGATATCTAATCAGGTTTTAGCTATGTCAGAGTCAGGCTTTGGGATTCCTGATTTCTTGGAGCTGTATTATTTAGCTTGGCATTGGTTGTTAAAAGGGATAAACTGGTGACTGATGAGTTGTATACTGATATAAAATCCTGCGGTTATATCAAATCTGCCTAATTGTAAATAGATACAATAAGCAAGAATAAAATCCATGGCGATAACTACTGTGTTTGGTGGGGCGAAAAACCCCTACTGACTACTAAAATGCGAAATTTAAGTCAGGTTATTGAAGCGGATTTGATATGATCTTTAGGATAGAATGGCAAAACTAATGATAAATTTGAAAAAAAAATTTAATCATCTATTTCGTGAAAATCAAGACAGTATTTTACAGGATTTAGGACAACCTCTTGACCGAGTTGCGATTACTTTAATTATTGGCCTAACTTTGTTAATTTGTCTAGTATTTGTAGCAGGAGGAAGTACGGCTCCAAAAGTTAGAGATTTTAGTTGGCAAGAGCAGAAGATAGGAGCTGAAGATACAGCTTTTATTTTAAATTTTAATCGACCTATGAATCATGCTAGCGTTGAAAAAAATTTAAAAATTGAACCACCTTTGCCAGGAAAAGTAAGTTGGGCGGGGAGGAGAATGGCTTACACTCTTTTAGAGCCAGCTCCTTATGGGAATCAGTATACAGTTAAATTATCTGGGGCAAAAGAAAGGTTTTATGGGTTAGATCAGGGTAATGTAATGCAGCCTTTTCAAGGTTCATTTCAAAGTCGCGATCGCGCATTTGCTTATATAGGTTTCCAAGGTAAAGAAAAAGGTAGGTTAGTCTTAATTAATTTAACTGAAAATCAGAAGCCGATACTACTCACTCCTGAAAATTTAGAAGTAATGGATTTTAAGTTTTTTCCCAAGGGAGAAAAAATATTATTTTCGGCAGTTGAAAAACAGAGTCAAATTCCGAGTCTGATAGAACAACAAATATATACTGTGACAACTGGTATTATTTCTCAATCTCCAAGGGAAAGGTTAAAATCTGGAGCATCTGCTGGTAAAATTGAGAAAGTAATTGACAATAATTCAGAATACCAAAATTTAAAGTTTGACCTATCTCCTGATGGTAAGATAATTGTAATTGAACGAGTTAATAGAAAAGATGTATTTGATGCTAGTCCATGGATATTAGAGTTAGGGAAAAAACCAAGACCTCTAACCAATAAAGATGGAATAATTCAAAAAGGTGGAGATTTTTTAATTACACCAGATAGTAAAAGTTTAGTAATTTTACAAGGTGAAGGAACTTCTATTTTACCAATAAATCCAGAAACAGATTCAGAGGATTTAATATTTTTACCCAAGTTTGGCAGAGTATTAAGTTTTGCCTCAGATGGCTCTATGGCAACAATGGTAAAATATAATCAAGATGCTACGCGATCGCTTTATATTGTGACTAATCAAGGTGAAGAGCGAGAAGTATTAATGACTCGCCCTTATGGTAATATTCTGAGTGCAGAATTTGATCCAACTAAAACTATTCTTTATTGCTTACTAACCCAGGTAGTTGAGGATGAAGCAGACTATCAAGAACAACCTTATATTGCAGCATTTGATATTAAGAGAAATTTTTTAAGACCTTTAGTGATTTTACCAAACCAACGAGAAGTCAATATGGATTTATCTCCAGATGGTCTAGCATTATTATTTGACCAGTTGGTGACAATACCAAATGAAGCAGGGGAACAGGAAAATACAAAAAAAATGAGAAAAATTAGTCGCTTATGGATGTTACCTTTAAACTCTAAAATGCCAGAAGATGATTCCCCTTGGCAACTCCAGCCAGAAGAATTGCCTCTCAACGGTTTTCATCCTCACTGGGTATCTTAGCAATTATGTTTCTACATTTTCTCCCTAGAGTTAAACCAACCCCACCACATCAAGCTAAGTCTTATTTTGAATATAGAAACTAACTTCTATCTCTGCACTTAACTCACCTAAATAAATTACTAACCCATAGATAAAAACTACACATCCCATCATTTCCATAATTTATTCTATGGTAGCTAATGTTGCGTAAGTTAAATTTTGCTGACCATCAATTCCATCGTAGTAACTTCCGATCATTTCCATACCTAATGCACCGCCCAAATATAAAGTAATAGCAATCAAAAAATGTTGACGCAACTGCTTTGGTAAATAGAGTATAAATTTCCAATATTTCCAGATAAAAATAACAACTAATACCGTTCCAGGAATTACCCAAACTGAATGCCAGAAACTTGGAAGATGTAAACTATCTGCTAAGTCATCAATAATCAAAATTTCATGGATACTAGCTACTTCATCAATTGCTAATACAAAGAAAATAGTTGCCAGAATTTGCCAATGTCGCCAGAAACGGTCAGACTGTGATTTTTTGATTGTAAATATTCCGCGAGTAATTAAACCACAAGACACTAACATTAAACCTGAATACCAAGTCGGAATATTCATTTCCAGGTCTAGATTAAATAATCTTGTCCATGGTTCGCGGTAATCAAAAACGTATTTTCCTATCTGAATAGCGATGCGGCATATTGTTAAAAAGACCACGCCATAAGTTAAGTATTTAGCAATCTTCAAGGGATAAATTGTGATTTTAAATTTCATTTATAGTAGTTTTGATTTAGTTATAGTACAGATAATAAAGTTTGTAGTTGTACTTGAGTTACTCAAATATATCTCGCGGGCTAAAGCACAATTAGGAGACTGGAAAATCAACAAATTGATATGGGGAAACTTCAAGATACATCTGTGCCAAACCTATAAATAATAATGATAAAAATAGCGATCGCTCCGAAAAAAAGATTCCTCCCAAAATTTGAATTGATAACTGATTTGACTGTATTTGAGTCCACTAACCAGGCACTAAGGAGGGTGATACCTAAACAATAAAAGCTAACAAAATCAAAACAGATAAAATCGTTACAGCCAAAGGCATTCCCTCCACAGGTAACAACAAAAGCTTTATTAAGTAGGCAGGCTAAAGTGCGATTCGTTAGGTCGAAACCGCTCTTAGAGCGGGGGATGACCTGGTTCAACCCAAAAGGGTTGGTTACAACTGTTGAGAGTTTATAGGTTAAAGTCCTATTGTTGAGATGTTTCAATTGA
>JAJEAQ010000381.1 GCA_022822685.1 Trichodesmium sp. jk18x7bins.61 | reverse complement strand
CTAATATTTGAAGTTTGATTTCCTACTAATACGAGAGTAGGTTGATGAATTTGAGCGATCGCTAGACTAAAATTCTGTCTCCAAAACCATGCTAAGAAAGAAAAAACAGCATATTGACTTTGAAGATTTTTTGCCCCTTTTTCCAATGTATCTAACCATTCTTGGTCAACTTGATTATCATCTGCAAATAATTGTTTCTTTGAGAAGGATTCTAAAAATTTTCGACTGCGTGCATAGGGATAAAAAGCTTTACCTAAAGGTGAATAAAAAAAATCCATCTTAATTTTTGTTTGACTGGAGTACCAGCGGTTGTCATTAATTCCCATTGTGGAGGACCTGATAATATTAAACTATGAATTAAATTCAATTCTTTTTGCAGCTTGCTTGACCAAAGATACAGCCACAGGAAACAAAGCACCTTGCACAATTAGAATTACTGGTCTTTGCACAATTGTCTCTAAAAAATATTGTAATTGTTCAGCCCAGTCTATAGGATAATATGCTACAGATGGCATATCACTTTCACCACATCCTAATAAATCTGGACTATATATAGGGTTGGGTAAATTTTGCTTCTGCCATTGATCACAAAATCTATACCAGAAACATCTAGATAAACCTACCCCTATTGGGTGTAGTAATAACAAAGGTATGCTATTAGAATCACCATTTTTTTGGGCATAGAAGTCGTAAGCACAGTTATATTCTTTCCAGATATAAAATTCTGTCATCAGTCAAATATGAGATATTTTTTGCATATTTTCATCTAAAATCTTCGGTAGGCAAGGATAGCCCCGTGCTACGGGGTCCGAAAAACGCCACGGCGAGTTTAGTCGCCGTCCCCTTAAGGGGAGGGAAGTAACCCCCTAAAACACCCATTGCTGGGGTATTATACCAATTACCAAAAACTTTGCTATACTTGAGCGCTTTATAACCCACGCCAAATCAAGGTTATAAGCATAGCATGAATGCATGAAAATTGGTATTAGCTATTGTAATAATTTGTCGCTGGCTGAATTATTGACTAAGATTTATATTATTGATTTTGAAAATCGAGAATGTCAGGAATCCCATCGCAATTTGTTACAGATGAATTTCCCTATGCAGATAGCCTCATCTATTGCTGTATATTGATTTTTCTTAGAGAATTGGTATGAAGGCATTATCAATAGCATCCTGTGCCATTCCTCCCATTGTGTCCTATATATCTCTTTCTTTGCTATATCATCAAATAAAATTATCTATAGGAGTTTATTAATATGTCTGACTTTTCCTCCCTAGACCTAGATCAATCTATAGAGCAATCTTCTGTAATAGATACTCTCCGTCAACCAATATGGATAGCACTCTTCACATCCCTAGCCATTCATGGGATTTTAGGAATTAACTTACCCAAACTATTTCTGTTCTCTGAGCCAGCTAAACTACCACCAACTGTAGGATTAGTAGAATTAACGCCAGAACAACTTGAGGGTCTCCCTCAACCAGAAAAACCAGAAATTACATTTTCAACAATACCAGCACCACCCAATTTTTCTCTTGTAGTACCATCATCTCCAGGTGTACCGTTTTGGCCCCAATCATCATCCTCAGAATTACCAAAAATACCAGTAGCTCCATCCAATTATAACTTACCAAAATTACCACCAGAGGATTCTACTGCCTCATCTTCTGCGAATCGCTCTAGTTCAACTCCCTCTGTTTCTAGGTTGCCGAGAAATCCATCACCAACAGATTATTCCTATAATTATCCATCTATACCACGTAGATCCCCATTATCAATCACACCAATATACCCACCTCCACTGCCTAATATAAATCGTCAACCCACAGATATCTTTCAAACTAATCCACAACAAAAGTCAAATCAAGATGAAATTGATGAATATCAACTCAGGAAAAATTTTAATTTGACAGATAAAGTTTATGACTCAGGTTTATCACGTCGTCAAACTCTGGAGATCGATCCTCAAACTCAAACTGATGTATTAGAAGACTCAACTCGCCAATCATACTCAACCAATTTACAACTACCTCCACGACGTTACCAAGATAAAGCTGAAAATCAAATTGCTGTTAATCCCAATCAAGATAATACTAATACTAATACTCCAACAGAAAAAGCACCTGTTGCAAGAGTAACTCCTGAAGCATCTCCAAAACCAGACTCCACCAAAAAAAATCGGTTGCCTGAAGCACCAATAGTCAGACAATTACGAGGAGGAAAGACCATTCAAGATGTAGCTGCAGAAGCAAAACAACAAACAGAGGTAGCTGTTGCTACTCCTGAGTCACCAACTGATACTAATCAATCTCAACAAAAAATTGAACTACAGGAAACCCCATCCCTAAAACCAACTCCTAAACCATCTCTAGTTCCAGAAAAGCCAAAAGAATTTAAGGGTTCATTATTAGAGAAATTTGAACAATCACAGCAAGCACAAGTTACTGATGAAACTACTCCTACTCCTAAACCTTCTCCGCAGCCAGAAGAAAATTTAGCTGCTGCTACTGTCGAAGAGGCAAAACCTCCAGCAGCAGAAAAAAAAGAAACACCATCTGTTATTCCAGATCCAGAGCCAACTCCACCAGTACAACCGCCAGCAGAATTTAAGGGTTCGCTGTTGCAAAAACTGAAGCAACAACAAGAAAACAATGCTGCGGTTACTGAGGATTCACAGTCAATAGAAATAGCTTTAGGTGCTGTTGGTGCTTATATGCAATGGGCAATAGAATTGGAGTTAGAAGAAGAAAGTTTGACTCCATCCCAACCTATTTCTGATGTTTATCCAGAAGCAGCTTGCGAACAAAAGTTAGAAGGTAAAGCTGCAGTAGGAGTATTAGTTAATTCAGATGGTACTATTGAAAGAGGACCAAAGTTGTTATTGGAGAGTGGTTATCCAGTACTAGATGAGGCCGCTTTAGATGCAGTCAGCAAAGAATCATTTTCCAGTAGCGATCGCTCTAAACTGTATCAGTATGAATTTAATTTTGACAGCTCTAACTGTAGTGCAGCAAAACCAAGCTCAGAAGAAAATGCACCTGCTGGGGAAACACTACCAACCCAAGAGCGGGAATAGGAAGGTATACTCATTCAAGTGATACCACCGGAAGCACAAGCAATACCAAAAGAATCAGGATTTATATTTTCCCATATTGCTACAATGTTTTAGGCAGTAAGACATCACGGGGTGACAAGCGCCTCAAAGCCGTTGTGGGATAAGAGTTGAGAGTATTATATGTGCATCAAAATTATGGGTTTTTTCTACAGGCTTGATATTAAACCCCGCCTGTAAGGGCGGGGTATTAAGGTAAGAGGAGGAGCAAAGTTCTTCCTCTTACCTCTCAAAACTTGTCGAATTATTATTCAATTTTTACCACACAAGAAAACTGATATAAGTCAATTCAAGAATTTTTAGTCACAGTCTGATCGCCTTAACATCTCCAAAGCTTCAATAACAATCTCTGATTTAGTCTTGCCTGAACCTTGACATTGACTAGACAACCAATTGTATAAATCGTCGTCTATACGAACTCCTAGACGTTTAGTTCTCTGATTTTCATAAGTTGATACAAATTCACCGTTATCATCCCTTGTGACGACCTTATAACCAGGATTATTTATATCTTGATTTGTCTTTTTTGCCATATTTCTTCAACTTCAACTTTTTGTTATTAAAAATTAACTATAATAACTATCCATAATTATTATACATAAAAATAACATTGTTGAACGCGGATTAAGGATAAATTATCTATCTTGATTTGAATATTTTAGTTTTTGATATATAAGCAAAAACGGTGTTGAACGCGGTATTATATAAATATAGGCGGTAAACAACTGCTGCCAGTACCACCATTGACAACAGTCTAGCCTCTAAGTAAACGAAACTTACTTGGAGAGTCTGGTCAGGTGGCCGACCCCTAGAGGAGCTTTCTTAGGTCGCGCGACAGGCGAAAACGGAACTTGCATTCGGACTGTTTCATTACTTACTTGAGCCTGTCGCGCGACCTGAACAGGAGTAGTCGGCCTCATAGAGTCTTTTCCGTGAAGGCTAGGGGTGAAAATCCCTAGGGGACTCGATGTCCCATTTCAGACGACCAGTGGCCGACCCCGGTCGGAGCTTTCATGTAGCTTTAGCTACATGAACAGGTCGCACTAACTCTATTATGCCTTCAGTAAAAATTCAAGTCAAATATAAAGGCAACTACATCAAGGTTGTTTTCAAAAATCCTGATGTTATGATACGTTTACAACTTGTAAAAGTTGTTGTATCAGTTGGATTTAGCAGCACTGATGAAATCGACGAGATGACCGAAGTCAAAAAAAAACAAAAAGAGAATCAAATTCTCACAATTAGATATTTTAGAGCAAATAAAAATATGCTCTCAAATTATCGAAAAAATAGTTAAATAACAAATAAAGATACCTCTCGGTGTTGAGAGGTATTTTGATTTTTCCTATTCTTTAAGTTTTCTATGGTTGAATTATTCTAACGAGTCTTGATAATTTTCTAGTAGGAATTCTAGAATTGAATAACATATTCAGACCTCTGCCCTCTGCCTTCTGCCTTGAAAATATATACTACATTATGAAGTGCGGAATGTAGGTTAGATCAAATTGATCAAATAATGTTGCAAAAAGAAGAGTAGTACGATGGACAAATATCATGCTTTTTTATTTACCATTGAGATCAATAACTCAACATTTGCCCACCATACATATACTCCCGATTCCAGATCCCAAAATTCAATAGTAAAAAATCCAACGTTAGTGAAGCCTAGCGTTAGCTACATCGCTTCAATTATCAATTGATAATTGATAATTGATAATTGTTAATTGTTAATTGTGTGTCCGAAAACATAACGCTAGCTCTCATCCTGACGCTCCCTTTGCGGGAGAGCGCTTATCTTCCCGCCAGGCGTGTTAAATTTACGAAATAAATGAGTATGTTTAGGATTATAGAGACCAGAACGCCTGACTTTCTCAACCTTCTCCAAAGCTGGACTAATTAAATAAAGCGTTGTTCTCACCAAATTTTTCTCCTCAGTCATAATTGCCATTTTCTCCAAAGGTACAACCCAAATCTGCTCATCAGGCCATCCCAACCGATAACATATTGCTACAGGTATCTGAGGCGAATAATATTCCATTAACTTTTGCTGTGCCTCCTGAACATGACGGGCACTCAAATACAAACATAAACTTGCCCCATGAGATGCTAAACTACTCAACTCTTCACGGGGGGGTACTCCTGTAGCTTTCCCACTCATCCTAGTTAAAATAATCGTCTGCACTAATCCAGGTACAGTCAATTCTACCTTTAACTTAGCTGCTGCATCCTGAAATGCACTAATTCCAGGCACAATCTCAAAATCAATCTCGGCCTCAGCCAAAAGTTGTATTTGCTCATAAACTGCCCCATACAAACTTGGATCTCCAGAATGAAGACGCACTACAGAACAACCACCTCGCACTCGGTCAATCATTAAAGGTACAATTTCCTCTAGAGTTTTATTAGCTGTTCTAATAATTTCAGCATCAGGGCGCACATCCTGTAACATTTGCTTGGGTACTAGAGAATCTGCATATAGAATCACATCTGCTCTTGCTAAGAGTTTATAAGCCTTCACCGTCAGTAGTTCTGGATCGCCAGGCCCGGCTCCTACGATGTAAACTTTTGGTACGAGGCGGTCAGTATTGTTCATCTTGAATATATTTGATGTCTAATCATTAGATAAAAGTAAATCGTAGCTACTGACTCCCGAACTGTTTTAGGTGTAATTTTTCTTTCCGGATGTGACTACTAATGTTCTGATAAAGAGAATGGTAGATTCACCCTGGTTTGGCTCTAGACTTTGTGTCTAGGGCTTTTTTTATGAGATTGAATCTCTCAAACCATAATCTTTGATTTGGTCTTTGATTCTCAGAATCTATTTCTAGAATCTGCAGGCGATTCCTTACTCTGGGTTATCGACTACTCTACCTTCTGATGGCCATACGTCAGGTAAAGGTCGCTTGAATAAATATAGCCAAGCCAAACCTCCTAATCCTAATAAAATACCAGCTAAACTCACAAATTGAGCAATTCGTAATGGCCCTAACATTAAGCTATCAGTCCGCAACCCCTCAATCCAAATTCGTCCACTACTATAAGCAACCATATAAACTAAAAACAAACTCCCTACTTTCAGTGGAGCCTGACTGCGCAAACTTCTAAAAAAAAGGAATAGTAATAGTCCAAATACCATCAAATTCCACAGAGACTCATATAGAAAAGTGGGATGAAAATAATCATAATTTACATATTCCAGAGGACGATTTGCTCTAGGAATATACAATTTCCAGGGTAAATCAGTGGGGCTGCCAAAAGCCTCAGAATTGAAAAAATTACCCCACCGCCCGATCGCTTGTCCTAAAATCACAGAGGGAGTCACTAAATCTGCTAACTGCCAAAAAGAGACTTTATTAATTCTGGCAAAAATCAAAGCAGCGATCACACCAGCAATTATTGCTCCATGAATTGCAATGCCTCCTTTCCAAATCGCAATAATATCAGCGGGATTTTGTTGATACTGTTCCCACTCAAATAAAACATAATACAATCGGGCCCCAGGAATAGCGGTTAATACCAACCAAACCACTAAATCGCCTAACAACTCTGGGTTAACATGACGACGTTTAGCTAAGTATTGAGAAAGGGTAACTCCAAGCAATACTGCGGTTGCAATTAAAAGTCCATACCAACGAATGGCCACAGCTCCTACCTGAAAAATAATTGGACCAGGAGAAATAAATTCAAAGCCTAAAGGCAATAGGGGAATTTCTACTATCATAGGTTTATATTAAGTCTAGTTAATCAAGTATCCAAAGCAAGCAGGGGAATTCTCTTTAACGTAGCAGGATTTCTCCAATCAAGCTAGAGGGGTGACAGTCTGGGAAATCTTAGATAGCCAAAAATAGCTAATGACCCCACCATTTAGACTCTGGGGCTTGTGAAAACAAGTTCACCAACTTCAGTATTTGTCTACTACTAGATATTCTCTACAGAAAAACATACTTCCGCCCAGGCTTCCACCCTACCCTACTCAACTTTAATCATAAAATACTAAGTTTTACTCCTCTTTGAGGTTACTTTATAACTAGACTGATGAAATTGGCGATCGCTCTTCTTCTGCATCAAGGTGATCGCCAACTTTTTTTTTATATAGATATGTCCGAAACAGAATTTAGGAAATAATCGTGGCTATTCCATTTGGATAAATGTTTACTAAAAATCCCTATTCCTATAAATACACACTTTTTAACATTCTTTGCTCAAATTGGTATTAGTCCCGACAAAGGTTTGAGAAAATGTTTATGTAATTTACCGGTTCTGCTTAATAAATTTTAGATATAGATAATTTAATTAAAAAACTCAAATTTGCATTAGAAGATATTGAAATCATTATTCTTTCGTAGAAAGTTGCACATCTTGCTATTAGTATATAATATTGAAAAAAACAAAGTTTTTATTTTTTCTTAATAAATCAAATATTATTATAAAATTAAGAAGTTAGAAATAATACCCAATTAAGCTAAATATTTATTAAGATTGAAGAATGTAAACTTAATTTACGGGTAGTGAA
>JAJEAQ010000498.1 GCA_022822685.1 Trichodesmium sp. jk18x7bins.61 | reverse complement strand
TAATTTGTCGTATACTAAGTAATAGATTTGAGCGACTTTTGATTAGCAGTTTCTGCAGTCTTCGTAACTGCTTCCACTGACCAAGTTTCTTGCTGCAAAGATTCTTTGACGTAGATTCTTAACAATTTTTCTGGCTTTTTTTCAGTCAATCTGGCTCCATTCTGATTGGACTTTGACGACCTTTGTCGTTTCTGGCATCTAACTTTTATCGACCTTAAGTTTCTTTTTCGAGTTTTCTTTCCCATGAGTGAGAGAAGAAGTCGGCTTTTCCTTTTCGGCGACAGGCTCTACATGGGGGGACAAATTTTGTAGGCTCAGGCTTCTCGAAGAGTATCCCTATCTGTTTCATTACAAAACAGCATGTCGGCGACAGGCTCAAACGGGACTTGCATTCGGACTATTTCATTACTTACTTGAGCCTGTCGCCGACATGGACAGGAGTAGTCGGACTCATAGAGTCTTTTCCATGTAGGCTCGGGGTGAAAATCCCTAGGGGACTCAGTGTCCCATTTCAGACGACCAGTTGGCGACCGGGGGAGGAGCTTTCCTTACGGAATGCGGAGCCTTCATGTAGCTTTAGCTAAAACGCTTTTCATGTCGCCGACATGAACAGGTCGCGCTATCGGGATTGTGTTAGCTTCCCTTTCAAAACCACAAAATAATTCTGGAGGCCGATGATTAGGTTGCATTTTTGTCATATCAATCAAGCCTTCGGCAATTGCAAATGCTTGCTCTATTCGCCCCATCGTGCGTAATCCCACCGCAGTCAAACTGCTATCGTGAGGCCAAACTGAACCAAAATGATAACCCATCGGGTTGTAAGCAGGAGAGCAACTACTGAGAGTACGAATACCCCACCCACTAAACATATCTTTTTTACCCTGGCGATCGCTTACTGCTTCAGCTTTTTCAGAGGTAAAAATTCCCAATTGCAAACAATGCCCTGGATTAGAAGTGATGCTATCAATAGGATTACCGTTTTCATCCCAAGCTCAAGCACAATAGTTTTCTGATTATAGCCAAAAATCGCGGGTAGTCCTTTGATGATTGTCCTCAAATTATGGTGAGGCGATTGCGTTCCGCAAAGCTTTCCTTACGGAATGCGGAGCCTTCATGTCGCGGAGCTAAACGCTTTTCATGTCGCGGAGCTAAACGCTTCATTATAATGATGAATAAAATACCCTCTAGCACCCAAATGGTTTTCTAATTTTTTAGAAAAAGATCAAGTCTGACTGACCAACCGAGAAATTCTTTGACGCTTGCGTATTATTTAATCTTTCTATATAAGCGGTTAAACCAGTTTCTTTTCCCACTGATTGCTGAAAAAAATCAATGACGGAACGCCCGTGACGACGACAGGTTTGTACCACAGTCAATAAATTGGCTGTGTGTTGAAATCGCTCCATGCTTCTGGAACCACCACCTACTTTTCGTTTCGTGATTGCTAGCCGTAGCGTTAGCGAAGCGACTCCGAAGGAGGCTCGTTCGGCCAAATTATGATCGGGAGGAATTTCTGGGGACTCGAGAAAATACCACCACTGGTCAGCTTTCAGTTTGAGATTCCGTAAGAGTTTTCCGGCTTCATAACCTGCTTTGTCGCTCCATTGCTTGAGGGTTAACTCTACATGAGCTTTAAATCCAGCAGCCCAATAGTCATAAAGACTCTGATCTTGGTTTTGTTGCCAGATTCGATAATGACGAAATCCTTCATCTATTAAATCCTGAAAAGCCTTTCTTATCTCTTGATTATTGGTTCCAGGTAGCTGAATTAACCGTTGAAAATGACGACGTAGAAAAGCTCAACATTTCTGTTGAGATCTGACTGGATAGCCATTATAAACACTTAAATCATCACTACTGAGAACACCACTGTAAATACTCCCCAACTGAGATTCCAGTTCAGCCCGACTCCTCGTATCCGCAGCACAAAACAGACAGAAATCTTGATTGGTAAACACCCACAGCCATTCTTTGATTCCCTTTACAGGCCAAGGAGTTTCATCTACATGAATCGACGGTTGTTCTGTTTTTACCCATTCTGATAATTGCTCAACATGAGGTTTGATTGCCAGTTCAACCCGTTGATTGGTGTTGACTAAAGTTCCGATACCAATCTCAATTTTCCCCAGTTCCCATAACATCTCTTGTTGTTTTTCATAGGGGAGATGTCCATAATTGCCTAACCATCCCAAAAAAGCTTGTAGCTTGACCCCCAAATCTTGTCCTGGTATCAGATCAGAAGACCAAGACCATGATGTTACTGCACCACACCTCCGATATTGACACCTATGACGATGGTACTCAACAATCTCAATAGGTTTCTCCAACAGTTGTGCTACTTGTTGAGTCTCTACTACTACAGGTTCATCTAAAAATTCTCTTTGACCACAATTACTACACACAGAGGGTTCCAAGATTTCGATTCTGTCTATTCTACAAAACCCTTTACGAGTCTTTCCCTGATGCCCTGGTTTCCTCCTGGGAGTCTCTTTTTTTTGGTTGGAGGTTGGAGAATCCTCCTTTTGTTTAGCTTTTTCTGATTTTTTCAGTAGCTCCGTTGATGGCGGTTTGGAGGATGTCTTACTATCTAAGTCCCGACTAAACTTGAATTTCTCGATTTCTCGTTGTAGTTCTTCAATTACTTTCTGTTGAGCCAATAGAATCTCTACCAGTTGTGCTTTTGACAACTGGTTAAGGTTTTTTTCGGGTTAGTGGCGACTGTGATTGACTCATATTGTTACTTTACCCTAGTTTTCTTTTTTGTCAAGCCTAGAATATTTCCATAAGTTGGCTTCTGAGAACCTAGAGTGCGATCGCTACAGACCTGAATCCTTACGATAATTTGGAAATTTGTACAATTTTCTGCACTGATATTAAGTACAATAATATTTTTAATGTTTCTATTTGAAATGGACTTATTTTTTGCTTTATATGGTCTTGATCAAAACCTAATACATTCATTTTATTAGTCTTTTTTATTACGTTATTTATCCTTTTATGATCAGATTTTTGACTTTTAATAAAGTCTTGTATTGAATAAACAATCAACCAAGCCTGGGGGGTGAGTATGTGTTTCGCTTTGCGAAACACATACTCACCTTCAATTCTCAATAACCTTTATATCGTACTTGAACTATTATTCAATATATATCTCAAAATCCTTTCTCTATCTGCTTTATGGCTTGCTTTTAACCCCGTGATGGTGAGGGATAGAAAGCGCCACCTTTCATGTTTGCGCTAGCAAAATGCACACCACTAATTTTTAAAATCAGCGTCGGGGACAAGGTACCCAATTCTTGCAATACTTTTGCCTCTTGCCTCTTGCCTCAGCTGAAGGTTATTGAATTATTCAAGATGAAAAAAAAATGATGATTAATCAAAACAGTTAACCGATTACACTGACTAATATTTTATTTAATTTATTGCTATTGATAGTGGTTCGCTCTGGCGTATTTACACATTGTTTTTTGTACAACTTTTCTAGTCTGCACCCTAGGCGATAAGTTGTAAATCCCTGAGTGCCAAGCGCTAACCGTATAAATACATAAGTAATTACATCTATAACTCATATGCATTAAACTCCACGAAAACTTCATCAAAAACAAGCCAAAAACTATAGATGTTTATTTTAAAGATACTTATATTTATTTGTATTTTGCTTCAGGTAATTCTCCTGTAGCTCAACCAGTTTAATCAATGTGTGTTACAAATGAGAGTTGACAAATCTCTCCTATAAAGAATTTGCAAAGCCTTTGCTATTGCAGAGATTCTTCAAAATCCCCCGCAAGGATTTCCCACTCGTCTACACGATGGGGAAGAATTGCAGGTGTTAAATAATAAAAATCTCCAAAAAAGATTCGCCAAACCCTTGCCTTACCGTAGCAAAAACTTAATTTCTGGAGATGTCTAATGGAAAAAGAGGATGCTGTGCAATTGAAGATCCCTCTCCTACCTCCCTGATTTTATCCCCCCTAGCCCCCCCTTCCAAGAGCAGGGCTAATTCATTGTCGCGAGAGAATATTTACAACCCTATATTTTACGTTAAGTAACTTTGGAAGGATGTACGAAATTTCAAGGTATACAGTTTTTTTATGATGACAATAAATCAGCCCTACCCTTTCCAAGAGGGGATAGAAAAGGGAAGAGGGTATAATATCATTTCCGGATGATTAAGTATAATAAAATTAGGAGTCGGCGCGGAAGAAGGAAAAAGGAAGAAGGAATTCCGAGGCGCGGAGGGAAAAAAGAAGGTATCAGGAGGAGAAAGTTTTTTATCACTAATTAAACGGACATTATATAACAGGGGTAGGAGGGATACATAAAAAGAGTGCGGTAGAGAGATAAAACTTCATTCTTTTTGTGCCAAAATCAACCATAAAAAACTCCCCTTTCTGTAGAGGAGTGGTAGTAATTTCTGACCAGCGACTTATGCTGTTTTTATACCTGAGATTACCAACTGATTTGTAATTCTTTTTTCTGTGATTCCAATGTAGATGGGAGATTAAGGTAACTATTACCTGCTAAAACAGAATTTACACTATTGTTGCAAGCAACAACTTTTTTACCTGGAAGAGTAGCAAATCCTGGACAATCTCCAAAAGTACATGCGCTAGCCGCTAAGTAAGCATCATAATCTAATTCTTTGGTACACTCTGCCCAGTCTTGAGGATCGGTTATATTGCTAACAGATACCAAACATTCAATGTATTAACTAAACCAATTGCTTTGAGGGCGCAACCTGCGTCAACACTACAACCTTCTTTTGAGTAGACTCCGAAACCGCTAGGTGTGCTAGAGTTATAAACATTTCCTGCATATAAATTATCCATTTGATTGGGGTCTTGAAGCAGTGTTAACAAGGCAATATTTTCAGCCGATTGTGAGTTTAAAACATTTGTTATTTGATTAGTGACGTTAAATGGGGTAGCGTTAATAATGGTTTGACCACCATTGAGCCAAAGAGCGTTTAAGTCATCCTCAGGATTCTCACCAAAAGTATAGAATTGTGCTGGCGCTGGTGTAGATCCCAGAATGCCTGCTGCCAAAACAGATAATCCAACTATCGCAGTTAGTAATTTTTTCATAGCCATTTATCCTTGTAAGTTAAATAATCAGTTTTTTTTACTTTCCAGTTAATTGAGAATATTTATAGTACCAGTGTTATTACTCTAAAATTTTGTTGTTGTAAGTAAAAAAAAATACTATATTAGCCAGCCCAAACATAGGTAAGCTTTTAAATATTGTT
>JAJEAQ010000146.1 GCA_022822685.1 Trichodesmium sp. jk18x7bins.61 | reverse complement strand
TGGTTGTTTGGTTGTTTGGGGTGGGTTCTACGATCATGTCTGTTAAGTACTTGATGTGTATCTGGGGCTGTGATTCTGAGGCGATTTGATTGGGAGGGGGCTTGTTTTTGGGCTGGGGGAGTTAAAGTATTGCTATGTTGGTAGGAGTCAGAAGACAGAAATTAATTCTTTTTTTTAATTTCTGTCTTCTGACTCCTACTACAAGCAAAATAAGCTCTCTAGGAGCAACATAAATTTTTGAAAATACTAATTTTAAAGATGAGATACTTAGGAGAAAAGCAATGGGAAAGTTAAGTACATCAGCAAGTCTTGGTTTGGATGCTTTTGAAGTTGACCCGCTAGAACTCCGTCCCAATACTACCGAGGGAGAATTGCAGGAGGTCATTAGGGCAGTCTATAAGCAAGTTTTAGGAAATCAGTATCTAATGGAAGGCGATCGCTTCTCCAGTACTGAATCTTTACTCTGTGGTGCGCTAGGATTGCTGTTCGTGAGTTTGTCAGGAGTGTAGCTCAATCGAGTCTTGATCAGAAACCCTTTTTTCACTCTTCATCTCAGTATTGCTTTATCGAGTTAAACTTCAAGCATCTATTAGGGCGTCCTCCTCAAGCACAGGAGGAAATTTCTGAAACACGTTCAGATTTACAATGAAAATGAGTACGAGACTGAGATTAACCCCTACATTGACAGTGACGAGTATATCCAGAGTTTTGGTGACAATTGTTGTACCCTATCCACGCAGTATTCGTTCAGTGGTGGGACTGAAAAACGAAGCTTTCAACCGGATGTTTACTCTGTTACGTGGCTCCGCTACCAATGATAGCGATAACCGTGCCAAGTTAATTACTTCTATAGGAGCTAATATGGCCACTCCCATCAAGCTATTAGCTGTAGGTAACGGATCTTCTTATAGCAACTGGAAAGCGCTTCCGAATTTCTTATTCTACTTCTCAAGCTGCCGCTAGATTGAATAAGTTTAGTTCTCAGGAGTGCGTAATTAACTACAGCCAGATGTCTAAGACAGTTCAAAACATCCACAAGACGGGTGGAAAGATTGTTAGTATTACTGAACTAACATAGTGCCTCTAATATAGAAGATCGTGGTGCATAGTGCTGTCAACGAGGGTTGTAGTGTTGTAGATTGGCACTGGCAACAATAAACTAAACAGAAAAAAATAACGGCAGGAAGTTAGTCAGGTGGATTTATTCCTTGGTTGAATAACTAGGAACGGGTTTTAACCTGTAGTCGCGAGTCTGCTGTAATTGTCAAATGATAGTACCTAGCGATAACATTATTGAGGCAAACTGTACCCCATAAATGGGCTTTTTAGGGGAAGCAGTCCCCCCCGTAAGCAGGGCTAATTCATTGTCGCGAGAGAATATTTACAACCCGATATTTTACGTTAAGTAATTTTGGCAGGACCTAGGAAATTTCAAGGTATACAATTTTTCTCTGATGACAATAAATAGACCCTGCCCCCGTAAGGGGAAGGCGACTGAAGTCGCCGGGTCGTTTTTCATCCCGTATCTAAAGCTGACTGGTTTCTAAACTCCAAATTTTTTTTAGATGAAAAATCAATCTTCAACAGCAGACCATCAACTCATCCAGGCCGTTGAAAAAGCTGACTCTTCTCTAGGTTTAATCAATACAGTTAAAAATTTAGCAGCAGCCCAAATGGAAGAGGCTATCCCAACATTAATTACAGTTTTAGGCTATAACAACCCAGGCGCAGCAGTAGCAGCAGTTGACGGATTAGTTGAACTTGGGGAACCTGCGGTACTACCAGTGTTAGAAACACTTGATGGTTATAACTATGGAGCTAGAGCCTGGGCAGTAAGAGCGTTAGCAGGTATTGGAGATCCCAGAGGATTAGATATATTATTAGATGCCGCCGTAAATGACTTTTCTTTCAGTGTGCGACGTGGTGCAGCCAGAGGTTTAGGTTTTATTCATTGGCCAAAGCTGCCACAAAAAGAGGTTTCAGATGCTCAACAGAATGCTTTTCAGACTCTCTTACAAGTATCTCAAGATTCAGAGTGGGTAGTACGTTATGCTGCTATAGTAGGTTTGCAAGGTTTAGCAAAAGCAGTAAAAGCAACTCATCCAAAATGGTTTAAAGATATATTGATTCATTTTGAGAAAATGACCAAGATAGATACAATTTTAGCAGTTAGAGCTAGAGCAAAAAAAGCTTTTGAAGAATTAAACAGCAAATATTAGCTTCATTACCTATTAGAAAATCTTTGTTTGTAGTTGGGGTTTAGCCCCCATTATCTACAAAATTCAAGCCCAACTACGAACTTTTTCAGATAAAATTGATTGGGATCGAACAATAAACAATCAATTATTTGAAGCTGGAGTTAAGAATGCAAACAGGTCCTACAAGCAAAACATCTAGTAGTGAAGCAACTATTAAAAGTCACTTTTAATTTCTCTTTACTCGTTCGATTTAGTTTCGCCAAGAAACAATTTATTTCATTATAGTAGACCGTTTTTTTTGATGGCGATCCTAATAATAATGAAAGTCCTAATCCCAAATTATATGACCCAAATAAAGAAAAATGGGGTTGATATTGGGGGGGAGATTTACAGGGGATAATTGACAAACTTGAATATCTCAAAAACATGGGAGTTACTGCTATTTGGATGACTCCTTTATTTGAACAAATAGAAGAATAATTATTTGAAATTGCTCCAATTCATAGCTACTGGGCGAAGGATTTTAAACGCCTCAATCCTCGCTTAGTAGATAAAGATGATGAAATATCTTTAATCAAAAATCAGGAGACAGTTCTTGATAAGTTAATCACAGCCGCCCATAATTTTGGAATCAAAATAATTTTAGATATTGTCTGTAATCATAGTAGTCCAGATGCGGGCGGTAAAAAAGGTCAATTGTTTGATGATGGAGTTTTAATTGCTGATTTTCATAATGATGTTAACGACTGGTATCACCATTATGGTGAGGTAGAAAATTGGGATTAAAAATGGCAAGTATAAAACAGAGAATTGGGAGGATTAGCAGATTTTAATGAAAATAATCCTGACTACAGAAATTATATTAAATCAGCAATTAAATTATGGTTAGATCGAGGAGTATATGCCATAATAATAGATACAATTAAGCATATGTCATTATGGTTTTGGCAAGAATTTTATGCTGATATAAAAAGCCACAAACCATCAGTATTTATTTTTTGGGAATGGATTTTTAGCGGATCTTATGATCAGGCATCGGTGGAATTTGCGAATAAGTCTGGAATGTCGATGCTAGACTTTGGTTTTTGTATAGCTATTCGGCGGGATATTGCTAAATGCGAACCGGGAAGATTTCATATTATTCAAGAATTACGAGACCAAGATCATGTTTATAATAGCGCTACTGAACTGGTGACATTTATAGATAATCATGATCTGCCCTGGTTTCAAAATTTGAATCCAGACCCGGGAATTTTGAGATTAGCTATTAATTTAATTATGACTTCCCGTGGTATTCCTTGCATTTACTATGGTAGGGAACAGTATCTTTATAATGACACAAATGGTGGAGAAGAACCTTATAATCGTCCGATGATGGAAAAAAGGGATACAGATACACCTAATTTATCGGGATATTCAATTATTGTCAAAAGTCCGTCGCATAAATCCTGGTGTTTCTCTAGGAAGTCAGTGGGAAAAATATGTTTCTGAGGATGTTTATTGTTTTGTACGACCTGATCGAGATTATCGCTGTTTTGTGGCAATTAATCGCGGACATCCGGTGACAATAGATTGGGTAGAAACCGATTTATACCAATTTCATAAAACATTGCTACAATGCTTTCCCTTGCTGTTAGGAATTTAGAGTAACATAACTACCTTTTCTTAATTTTGTATTAGAAGATGGGGAATATATTTGTACTTTAACGAAGCGGTTTTTTGAGATAACAGATGGAGGGCTGCATAATTTAGAATTGGGCGTGCAAGATATGATTGTGATTAATTATTTGGGTAATCGTGTCAAGGGGGAAGTAATTGTCAGGGCACAGTTAAATGGGATTTCAACTAATCCTGGTGAAGCAATAGTTGTCACAGGAGATTGCCCAGAATTGGGAAGTTGGGATATTAGTAAAGCTTACCAGTTAGAGTATATTAATTCTAATACCTAGTTCGGTGAAATTCCTTTTAATGAAAGTGCAGGAAAAGTGATTGCTTATAAGTATGCAGTTGTTGATCGAGATGAACAAGGAAATGACACAGAAATTCCAAAGCGAGAAAATTGGGTTTGTCGTCAGTGGTTATTAGCTCAAGAAGGTACAGTTAAGTGGCAGGAGCATTGGGCCTATTGATTGATTAA
>JAJEAQ010000455.1 GCA_022822685.1 Trichodesmium sp. jk18x7bins.61 | reverse complement strand
GATGCTAGAGTTCAAATTGAAACTCTGGAACATTTTGGAGTTAATGCCAAGTTTGTTCAAAACGCAAACAATAATACTCTCAAAGATTATCTTAACAGAGGAATTCCTGTTCCCTGTGGCATTCTTCATCAAGGTCCTTCTGATCATCCAACAGGTGGAGGTCACTGGATTGTCGTGATTGGTTATGAAGAGGATAATCAAGCTCCAGGGGGAGGGTACTGGTTTGTTCACGATCCCTGGGGAGAGATTGACCACGCTAGTGGTACATACATCTCTGAATATGGGAAGGACTTGAAATATTCTTACAGCCTAATGAACAGTCGTTGGACTGTAAAAAGTGATAATGATGGATGGTGTGTTCTGGCACAATCTTGGGTTGGGCAAAGCAAAAAAAACGATTTATAGGGCTTCGCTCTCGCATATTTACAAATCAGGATTCAATCTCCTTTTACTGAGCAGTTCCCCTGTTTCAATCTGTAATACTAAATCCGGTTTAGTAAGGAGGTATTCAATAAAGTCAAAGTCTCTGCCTATAAAGGATTTGGGGATAGGAGATCAGGTGCTGCTGAATCAAGGTATGAATCGTCAATTGGCGACTAATTACATACCTGATGATGCAAGCTATTTCAGTTGTTCAATAGGTGGAATTCATACCCAGTTTTAGCAGCACCGGAGATAACTACCCTACAATAACTGGATTTGGTATAACGATACCAGACTGATATTAGCTACCTACAGACATCAAAGTCATATGATATGCATGTCCTAAAGTTCTAGTTCGAGAAGTTCTAGAATGTTTAACATTGACATTTAATTTTGAGGCACTAACTAATAGAGCAGCATGATATAGACATCACTTTCATTATTTAAGATTTTGTGGATATTTGCCATTGCCTATTATACGTATCTTTTAATATTATTATGCTTAGTAGATCAGTATTTTTTCAGAAACTTCCTGACTTATTTATTGATTAATGGAAGTCAGATTTATTAATCAACTAAATGGCGTTTTTTACATCCGTCATTTAGCTGATTTTTTTTTATTTTTTGAAAGAGTTACAAATGTGCATCATACTAAAATTATTAATTTGGTCTTGCCAAGTTGGAAAACTGTGAAAAAACTATAGTTGTACGATTCATAAATGCTCTTGAGCATCACCTAATCAGAACCCCAGATTAATATCATGTCCGGATGATTAAGTATAATAAAATTGGGAGTCGGCGCGGAAGAAGGAAGAAGGAAGAAAGAAGAAGGAATTCCGAGGCGCGGAGGGAAAAAATAAGGTATCAGGAGCAGAAAGTTTTTGATCACTAATTAAGCGGACATTATATAAGACATTATTTGGGGAGCTGAAAACGAAAAACTCTTTGTGATTCTAAATCTGAACAAACGCTAAGACATTCAATTCGATTACTAATTCACTACCTAAAATTTGCAGATGTTCCCATTCTTGATCCAAATCCCAGAAATTATTTTCTTCGGAGCGCGATCGCCTTTTTGACTAATCATACTAAATCCGGTTTAGATAGGAAGTTGATTAGGAGGGCAAGACATGCATGCAAGAGGCAAGAGGCAACAGGTGTGCATGGTTGTAGAAGATTTAGAAAAAGTATATGCATCATAACCAGATTTGGTATTATACCTATAATTCAGCAACCCCCAAATACAGAAGGGCAGGTTTGCTGCCTGCCCTAGAACAACTTGATTAGAATCTCCTGTACTTGAGTGGGACTTACACAATTTTTCAGCCCAAATATAGCCAAAACTCTCTTTATGAGAGGCAAACACGTCCATATTCTTAGTTAGCCAATCAAAAAAACGGAAAGACATGGCTGTACGAAAAGCTTCTAATGCTTCAGTAAATGTGTTCAAAGGCTTGTTTGCCCATTGCCTTTGTAAGCCTCCAGTTAACTTGTGCCAAACGGAATATAAAGCACAAAATACCAAGATAAAATGCCTTTCTCAACTCCATTTATCTCGGACTTGATATTCTTTTAACCCCAACCATCCCTTAGCTTCTCGGTAAAAACCTCCACCCAATTTCTTTGAGAGTAAGTCTTTACTATCCATTCAGGTGTTACAATTGAAGCCTCAACATTAGTGCTCAAATAATCAATGTCTGTTGCTTCTTCCCAAGAACTAGCATTCATAACGATCGCAAAAGTTCTTTCTCCTTCTAAGCGTGACACTGATACTGTCAACCAGGCCACCAAAACAGCTTTAGGTTTATATAAATTTAAAATAACTGATTCAAACTTATCTACTGGCCAGCTTTTGGCGAATTCATCTATCCTAATTTCCGTTTCTTTTTTTTGATTCTTGTTTAATTACTACTATTCGGTTTTTTTGCTATCCCTCCTATATATTTTAGTTTTCTCTCTTCGACTTTTTTCAGAAATGTTGTGTTGTTTCCATAACCTGCATCAATTAAGACCATTCCCGGACGATGGCCTCTATGAAGAGTACGATCTATATCGGGTCAGGTTGCCTCCCCCAGTCGGAGTTTTCATGTAGCTTTAGCTAAAGCTACATGAATGAAGATTACTCCTCTCCCCTCCCCTTTGAACCGTACGTGATTATTTCTAATCATACGGCTCTAGCCTTACTTCCAGCCATACAATTCTGGGATTTTGAATGTACCTGTTGCCTCCCCCAGTCGGAGCTTTCTGATGTAGCTTTAGCTAAAACGCTTTTAGCTAAAGCTACATGAATAAGACACGCTCTGTGTAAATGCATTAGGTTTTTTATGTCGTCAGTGCCACCTTCTGCCACAGGTACTATGTGATGGGTTTCGATTTCTTCGGAATTGAATAGGCTGTCTCCACACACAGGGCATTTCCAATTTTGGTATTTGGCCAACTTGTCTTTTTTAGAGCCTTTGGCCCAATAGTTTTTCCCTTGTTGCCTCCCCCAGTCGGAGCTTTCATGGAGCCTGTCGCCGACATGAATGTGTAGGCGTTTGGGCCAGTCTTCATGGAGTAAAGGGTCGTCAGGACTTGATTGGACTTTGACTTTGAGCCTGTCGCCGACATGTTTCGCCTGTCGGCTCCCTGAACATGTGGCGAGGTGGCTCAACAAGTCGGCTCCATGCTCAACATGTAGCTTCAGCTAAAATGTCCAATCTTTCCCTTGATATCGTTTGAAGTATTTATCTTTTTCAGGTCGCGCGACAGGCTCAACCCATTTTTTCCCTTTGTTGGCTCCAAGAGTCGGAGCTTTCATGTCGCCGACATGAAAGGGATGCCGTCAAGTAGCCCAACTATAGAGGTATTGCCATATCCTCTGATAGCTGAAGGTTTCTTTACTAATTACTCCTCTGGAGTAATTAGCAAAACCTCTGATACGGGGGTTGATTTCTCATTTGTTCTTGGGTACAGGTTTTCATTCTTTTGATTACCTGTCCAATCTGTAGACAGAATGTTAGTATTTTTTCTGTTTGAGGTTTGATTAATAATTTACTGTTGTCATGGGGAAGATTAAACCCT
>JAJEAQ010000153.1 GCA_022822685.1 Trichodesmium sp. jk18x7bins.61 | reverse complement strand
AGCTACATCAGAAAACTCCGACTCTTGGAGCCTACAGGTACATTCAAAAACCTTGGATTGTTTAGCTGTTTGTAAGGCTTGAGCCCTGTGATGGGAAACTGTCACGTACGGTTCAAAGGGGAGGGGAGAGGAGTAATCCTTATTCAGGTCGCCTGTCGCGCGACCTGAAAGCTCCGACTCTTGTCGGCCACCTGACCCGATAACATTTATCAAAACCGCAGAAGAATAGACTTACTTTGCTTTTGGCTGTTGGCTTCTGTCTTCGCCCCGACTGAAGAATCTACTATCTCTGAGGGATTGTAGTTGTACCCAACCATTGAATCTTGACAGACTATTATAGCCGTTCTACTCAACTTACCCAAACTTACCCAAAATGTTATTTGAGCTTTGGAGCTAGCTTCCTGCTTCACTACCAAATCTTAGTAATCTGTCTTTATGAGTTAGCGCTAATCCTTTCTTTGCTAACTTTAAGCTACTGCATATTTTGAAAAGAAACCAACTTTACCCCCATAAGCCTGATATAGATTTTCTTCTTGCAAGACAACTTGTCTATTACCAAAAGCAATTAACTCTTTGTTTAATAGAATCAAATCATCAAAATTAGCTATAGATTCACCCAAATCATGGTTAACAACGATAACAATTTTCCCAGAATTGGCTAATTCATGAAATATCTCAAAAATAATATTTTCTGTTTTGTGATCAACTCCCACAAAGGGTTCATCAAAACAGAAAATATCTGCTTCTTGAGCTAATGACCGTGCTAAAAATACCCGTTGTTGTTGACCACCAGAAAGTTGGCCGATAGGGCGATCGCTATAAGTATCCATCCCTACTTTTGTCAATACCTCCATTGCTATGCGTCGGCTAACTGTAGAAAAGCGACGAAACCAACCTGTTTTCCGCACCCGCCCCATCATCACTACATCCCAAACTGTGGCAGGGTAAGTCCAATCAATTTGCGATCGCTGAGGTACATAAGCAATTATTCTTAACTGGTCCTGGAGTGGTTTGTCATTATAAATTATAGAATCCCCATTGTGAGGAATTAACCCTAGCATTGCCTTCAACAAAGTACTTTTACCTGCGCCATTCGGGCCAATAATACCTGTTAATCTTCCTGCTTGTATCTGTAGAGTAATATCTCGTAACGCCTCAAAGGTACGGTAGTAAACTCCTAAATGATTTACTGTTATTTTCGCCTGACTCATTAATTTCTACTCCTAAACCACTTCTGATATTTATACTATTTAACGGGGATGAAGGCTCTACCAGAGAAGGTTTCTGACTTTATATCAATAAATACTAAAACAATATGATCTACATTATGAAATAAATATGAAAAGTTGTCAAGTTTAGATTTAGATGAAAATAAGTAGTATTTATAATCAAAATTTCCCCAAAAAACTGTGGCCAGCATTAGCAATTTTATTAGGATTATGGATGAGTGGTTGTACTGTTACGTCTCCAGATACAAAGGGCGATGAAATACCTAAAGTAATTTCTACCAGTACAATAATTGCTGATATGGCAGAAAAAATAGGAGGGGATGAAATTGAGCATCAGGGAATTTTGGAACCAGGGGCAGATCCCCATATTTATGAACCTGTGCCTGCTGATAGTGTAGCTTTTGAGGAAGCAGATTTAATTCTTTATAATGGCTATAATTTAGAATCAGCTCTAATCAAACTGATGAATGCTGCTGGTGTCAAGGCCCAAAAAATTGCAGTGGGAGAAAAGGTGACACCATTACAAACTCCTGAAGAGGGGGAGATGGTGCCTGATCCTCATGTTTGGGGTGATGCTCAGAATGCTATTGTGATGGTGAATGCAATTAGGGATGTTTTAATTGAGTTATCACCAGAAGACAAAGAGGTGTTTACTGAGAATGCAGCTAGATTAAGTGAGGAGTTACAACAAGTTGATGTTTGGATTAGTCAGCAAATAGCAACTATTCCAGAAAATCAGCGCCGACTGGTAACTACCCATGATGCTTTTGAGTATTATGTACAAGCTTATGGTTTAGAAATGACAGGAACTTTGATTGGGATGAGTACTGAAGAGCAGCCCAGTGCCAAGACGGTGAAAAATTTGGCAGAGGAAATCAAGAAAACTGGAGTACCTGCAATTTTTGCAGAGACTACGATTAATCCTCAGTTAATTACAACAGTAGCTCAGGAAGCAAAAGTCAAGTTAGCGCCAAGGGAGTTATATTCTGACTCTATTGCTGCTCCTGGGAGTGAGGGAGATAGTTATTCTAAAATGTTGATATCTAACACTCAGGCAATAGTGGAAGCTTTGGGTGGGGAATATAGTGCCTTTAACTTGCAAACAAAATCTACTCCAGTAGTGCAACCACAGTAATTCAATAGAGAATCAAACTAAAGACATAGGTATCTAGTGTAGATCATATACATCTAGATAGAGTTATGGATTATTTAGGTTCTACTACTTATATCAATAGTTTGCAATTCAGCGATTTTGACATCGCACTCTAAGCAATTTGGATTTTCTATTTTTAACTGTTTGATTTTGTCAAACAATCCTGCGTATAATAACTGATGAGTTGTAACAACTCATGAGATGGCTACTACAATAATTTGACCAGTCTTAATCAAAGTCCTCCGAGAGTTGGGAAACCACCCTCTTTTAAGCGGTGGAGTCAAAACGATGCTAAGGGTTTCAACCCGTAGTCAAGTTTGATACGGTTCTCAAAAATATTTGTCAGGCTGCCCCTGACTGGGTGGGGGGCAAACCCCCTAAAACTCCTATTTATAGGGTAACTTTTGCCACACTGACGCACCGCTTCACTTTTTATGTCGGCGAGAGCTGTTTTTTGTTAAGCGCAAACATGAAACGCTCCGCGACATGAAAAGTGGCAGCTCTGCGAAGCGCAAAACGCCAATGTTATCGGTCGGTACTATCCAAAAAGCAGGAGCTTAACCCACGCTTGCGTGTTTAACCTTTTGGTTCTAGCAGCTCAGGGCTGGCAGAGCACCCCTAGGTAGGAACTTAAACCCTTGCCGATAAGATAGACCTCTTACAGTCTTAGGCTGGTCAGGTATTTTGCTCCTCTACTCGGAGCACAGCAATGAGAGGGAGCAGCCCGCCCTATAGCTTGGCCTTACGGCCGGCTGCGCCGACCGCTATAGGTTCCTGACTGAGATTGATTGAGGTTTTACTGTATTGGTGAAAACTATTTAATTTCTGTTATGACCCTATATCTGTGACGCTCCTACACGCTTCGCTTTCGCTTTTAGTGTAGGCTTCTGATGTCTGGTTGAGACGGTCAGAACTTCCTTAAGGGATATCCCCTTTACAGCATTTTATAGTGAGGTATGCGTCGGGGCCGACTTTACTCTTTAAATTTATTATTTTAGAGTGAGCATTTGCCTCATTCGGCCGGTTCTCCGCTTGCCTCCTGAGGGAGGAACTTCGCTTGCCTCCTGAGGGAGGAGCGGAGCTTGCGGCTTCTTCTCTACCGTTAATAATAACATATGGATATTGAAGTCAAGAGAAAATTATAGCCAGCAAAGATTAACGCCGGGATTCATAAGGGGCTGTGTGGGGCACCACTTCCGCACTGCAGGCGCCCCACCGTAGGACGGGGCTATCGCTTGCCTCCTGACAGAGGACCTCCCCTATCACCGTGGG
>JAJEAQ010000749.1 GCA_022822685.1 Trichodesmium sp. jk18x7bins.61 | reverse complement strand
GGCTTTTAGTAACAAATACTTCCTAATCTTGAGTGAGTCATCACAAAGCTATGATTTAGGAAATATAGGGTATTTTAAGAAATAAACTGGTATCTAGTTCAATCAACTCCTAATAATTAATAGATCATGACTATGAGTATTTTTAGTATCAATATGTACAAAAAAATCAGAAAAATCTAAATAGCTTGACTGATATAAGTTTTGGCTAATTTGTCAAATAAAAATTAAAAGAAGAGCCAGAGGCTCAATACATCACTATCACGCTACAATTCAGACTTAACCATTACTACGCACCATTACTGGTTTTTGTTCAGTTGAGTCAGGAAAATGGGGGGTTCCAAATCCGGAAAGCAAGAGATATAGAACTCCGTGAAACTTCATGATCGCTTTTTTCCGAGTATAATGAACTAAAATCTTTAATAATTAATATCAGGTGCGTTTAGTCTAAAAAATTCCCAAAACAGAATAGGAGTTCAAAATGTACCACATACAAGTACTTAAACAAATAGTGCCGATTCAGTTGTTACAAGCCAAAAAACAGCCAACGGCAACACAGAAGATGGGAACAGAAGAGAGAATAGAAGGGAGAACACCCCCGGAAGTAGAATTTAGAAGCATCTTTACTGGAGTATCGGGAAGTTCACAACAAGTAAGTGAACCCATACAGCTACTAAGAGAAAGGGTGTCCCCTTATGTTGATTCTTTTCCTGAGGAGATGTTAGGCAATGCCAGAGGACTTGTTCCGGATTATCATAAATTTCGCGTTTTAAGGCCAGACTCTATTTTTACCAGAGGAGGCAGAGAGCGAAGGAAAATGAAAAAAGATGCCGAACTAGAATTTACCAGTTCCCGAGCAGGAAAAGGTGATTTCAGTAAGCTTTCATCGGAAGAACAAGACCAAATTTCAGACGATCTAAGATTAGCCCATCACGTATACCAAAACAAAACTCAAACTGAGTATACAGTTCCCCCAAAAAATGAACTACCGGAGGCATTAAGGAGCTATTACAAAGAATTTGGTCTATTAAAATTTCCTAGTGGTTTGAGAGCCTTCATAGCCAAAAAAGATAATGGCTTGACGATTGCTTTTGCAGGTGCGATGAATCTCTGGAGACAACGCAATGAGCTGATTTCAGAGCGGGGTGGTGGATATTCACCTACATATGAACAGGCAGTAGGTGTGGTGGATGCCTTAGCCAGTCATCTACCTGAAGGCCAAACACTTAGAGTAACAGGCCACTCCTTAGGAGGTGGGTTGGCACAGTTCGCCACCGCGGCCAATATTAAAAGACATAAAGGCCGTATCAGTGCTACTACCTTTAATGCGGCAGGTTTATCGTTATCAACTATAGCCGCACTTAAAGGCAAGATCAAAGAGAGCCAGAAAGTCATTTCTAATCTGCGAATGGAGGGAGATCCGGTATCTCCTGCTACAGGCAAGGAGTATTTTAAGGGTAGGTTAATTGGAAAGGTTATGACTTTGCCAAATCTACAGGGAAACAAAATTATTTCACCCTCTGCTCATTACATAGACGCCTTCTATGATCCGATTGATGGAGAGATAGGAAAGAGGCCAAGAGGGAGGTTCTGAGTAAAAAGTTAGGGCGATCGCGCTATGATGAAGTTGAGCGATCGCTATTCAGACGATAAAACTGGTCAAAAATTCGTTTTTGTTCTTTCTCTGGAATGCTAATGCCTGTATCTTTTTGAGCAATAGGTATAGACGAGAAAAAAAGTAGGGACATTCCATGGAACGTCCCTACAAAGGTTGCTCAAGAAGGCTAATGTAATTTATTGGCTCTAAATCCTACAGTGAGAAATTCTAGAATTTATAGGAATTGAAAACTTGAGTCTGACCATCTTGTTGAAAGGCAAACACATTAAAAGATTGCTTGCGATCGCCCATTTCCATGCCGGGGGTACCAATAGGCATTCCAGGAACGCTAATTCCTGCAATATCTGGTTTCTGAGCAATTAAATGTTTCACATCTGCCACCGGGATATGACCCTCTACCAGATAACCAGCAACTTCACTTGTATGACAAGAAGCAAAATCTGAGGGTAAATTATATTTCTGGCGAATAGCTTGAATTTCTGACTCAGGCTTAACAATATCAGTTACTTGAAAGCCATTTTGCTTAATATGTTCAACCCAGCCCTGACAGCATCCGCAAGTGGGAGTACGGTAGACAGTAATATTAAGTACTTGTGAAGCTAAGTCTGTTCTAGGTGAATCAGATTTTCCCGCATTCTGAGTTGTTGTGCTCAGGATAGGAGCCCCTGTTGAGCCGATGAAAGACCAATATGCAGCCCCTAAAACTCCGGCAACTGCCACACCAGCAATTAAAGACTGTATCCAATGAGAGAAAATTTTTTTCATAAGCATTACTTCAAATAATCTATAAACTTTTTTTTTAATTATAAACCTTCCAGTCAGATAGAAAGTCAAGCCTGAATTTCCAAGTTGCCCATCATCCCCAAATCTTCATGGTCAAGAATATGACAATGATAAACAGTTTTTCCAGTAAAATCTCGCAAGGGCATCCGAATCCGCACTGTCTCACCAGGTTTTACCAACACCACATCTTTCCAAGCACGATAGGCCTCTGGTTTCTCATTTCGACTCAACACTTGAAAAGCATTGCTATGAACATGAAAAGGATGATCCATCATGCCTGTGTTAATTAATTCCCAGTCTTCCACCGTATTCAGTTGAACCTGAGTATCAATTCGTTCTGGCTGATAGGGCTGACCATTAAACAAAAACACCATCCCTTGACCAGGTTTCATGCCATGATTCATCTGAAAACGGCGCACCTTTTGAGGTTCTGCTAATGCTGCGACTGGTATTAGTTTTGTTGGGAGTGGCATAGCAGCAACCTTAGTGTCATAACTCACTGTTGCTAAAACTTGTGGCTGATTGTCGGGAGCATTTCTCCCCATCATACCTCTCCCCATCATACCCATACCCACTCGTTGATAAGGTAAATTGAGCAAGGGATATTTTCCCGGTTCTCGATTAGCTTGGATTAGCACATCTGCCCGTTCTCCAGGAGTGAGTAGCAGTTCTGACATTTCTACAGGTTCAGCTAATGCACCTCCGTCAGTCGCAATTAAAAAAAAGGGGTGTTCTTTGAGAGACAATCGATAAAACCGGGAAGTTGAAGCATTCAGAATTCGTAATCGTAACAAACCTGGAGTGGGAATTGTCAAGTTAGGCTGAAACTGACCATTAGCAGTAATTAAATCTCCCTCCCTTCCACTCATAATCGAGAGTTCCTGGGATGGTAGCAACTTTCCTTGTCTATCTAGGGCAAAATCTTGTAGCACTAGAAATTCTTCTGAAGCTGCTTTCACTTCGGGAATCTCATCGAGATTTCCCCGAACAATAAACAATCCTGCTAACCCGCCAAATAGTTGTTCTGCTACTAAACCATGAAGATGAGGATGATACCAAAACATCCCCGCATGGTGATTTTGAGGAATTTGGAATTCATATGTCAAGCGATCGCCTGGTGAAATATGGAGAAAGACGTTATCAGCGTTTCCGGTGATAGGAATATGTAGCCCATGATAATGGATGTTTGTGGGTTGGAGCAAATTGTTAGTGAAATTAATCCGAATTGTATCTCCTGGTTTGGCTTCTAATCTAGGTCCGGGAATTTGTCCGTTATAACTGAATAAATATGCTGGTTTATTTCCCAGATTAACTTGATTATAACTAGCGGTTAAATCAACTTCTAGAATTCCATCTTTGCTATAGTTAATTTGAGTATCTGGTGAAAAATTTTGTTTGTTGTTTTGAGTTTGAGCCATGCTACACTGACCGATTAAAGTAGCAATAGCACTACTAGAACTTAGAGCTAAAAATTTTCTGCGTTTAATTTGTTTCATCTAAAAAAAATCCAGGAGGCCAGGAAACCCTTTGCTGAACCTACAGGATGAAAAACGACGCGAGGGACTTTAGTCGCCGTCCCCTTACAGGGCGGGGGATTAATCCCTCAATAAAACACCCTCCCTTAACTTTTGGCCTCGCCAATGTTATCAGTCGGTGCTATTGGTGAAAGCAGGATCTTCACCCACCCTTACGTGTTTAACTCTCTGGTTAAAGAGCAAGGAACTGGCAACCCATCCCCTGGTAGGAACTTAAACCCTTGCTGATAACGTAGACATCTATTGTCTTAGGCTGGTAAGGTATTTTGCTCCCCTTCTCGGAGCACAGCAACGAGAGGGGACTGACTTGCCCCATAGCTTGATAAGCGGGTTCCTGACAATTACTATTTTGGTGATTTGAAATTTAATTCAAAATCTTCTTAAAATTATAGCAAGTCGCCCTTGCCTATTTATAGTCAAAGTATTCTAAAGCAATTATAAGAGACTGTTTGTCAGGTAAATATTAAGATAGCTAGAGTGTTGAATTCTGGTGGCCTGAGGCGGAAAACTAAAATTTCAACCCCGCCCCTAAGGGCGAGATATTATATGAGGAAAGATCCCCGCAAGAACTCACCCTACGCAAGAATTTAATCTCAGTTTTACAAACAGTCTCTAATCAAGCACCTATTTAAAATTTGTAAATACATCAGGGCGAAGTGCTATACCTACTTTTCTTGATTTTTGGGATTCAACAAAAAGTATTAATACCGTCATCTAGAATTAGATTTCCTACCTGTAGCTATTGAGGTTCAATTTTATGTCTTCTAAATTCTGACTCCTAGTAATTTGTAGCCAACTTTTTTCCTATTAGTATGAAGGTGGGCAAAAAAACCAGAATTATCGTGGCGGGCGTGATAAATCAATACGCAGCACACCCTACTACTCACTATCTACTGAGTTTAATTGCTGTAATCATACCCGTTAAATCACCAGAAATTAAAGTAATATCACTAGCAGCGATCGCCAGAACTGTACCTGTATCAATAGCAATTCCTACATCTGCTTGAGCTAATGCTGGAGCATCTTAATTCCATCTTCTACCATTGCCATAATTTGATGGAGTGTGGATATTGTTAGAGACTGTTTGAAGTAAATATTAATCTAGAGTGTTTAATTCTGATGGGTTACGGCGGACAATTAAAATTCTGATCATTACAAGGAGCTATTGAACCCTCACCCATCCTACGCAAGAGTTTAATCTGAGGCGTGACAAACAATCTCTTATTGCTATTGAAAAAATATTATGTGATAATTTAATCAGCAAAATTTATCGACTAAATATGCCAGAGCAAAACATTATTACTATTGAAGCAGGAAAACGCAGTGGCAAACCTTGTATTCGAGGTATGAGGATAACTGTCTATGATGTACTTTCCTGTTTAGCCGCTGGGATGAGTTATGAGGAATTATTAGAAGACTTTCCCTATTTAACTAAACGGGATATTCTAGCTTGTCTTAGCTATGCGGCTGAACGCGAACAACAAACTTTGATCTTACCAGGATGAAACTGTTATTCGAGCATAATGTATCGCCTCGTCTAGTAGCCCGTTTAGCCGATATTTATCCACAATCGAGTCATCTTTATTTTTTAGGGCTATATCAAGCTAATGATAGAAATGTATGGCAATACGCTCGCGAACATCAATATATTATAGTCACTAAAGATGCTGATTTTTATGATTTGATCGTCTTGCTTGGTTCTCCACCTAGATTAATCTGGATTCGGGTAGAAAATTGCACAACATCTAAAATTGAGGTACTTTTGCGTTCTAAATATGATGATATTGTAACTTTGAGTCAAGATGAGGGTTTAAGAGTTTTAGTTTGATCTTAAAATGAATCTAATTAGCCAAGAATTTAAACCAATAGCAGCGATCGCTACTACTCCTACAGCAGCAAAATTATTACAACCTATTTGCCAAACATTGGAGGCTACTCTGTGGATACCAAAGTCTTGTCAACACACAACAAACTCTAGTGTTGATGTCAAGGTTTACTCCGACTCCCTCAAAAATCATCTGCCTACTATTTGGCAAGACTATTGCGCAATAGTTTTCTGTCTGGCTAGCGGTGCAGTTGTACGTCTAATTTCTCCACTTTTACAAGATAAATATCGCGATCCCGCGGTAGTTGTTATAGATGAAGCAGGCAAATTTGTCATTAGTTTATGTAGTGGGCATCAAGGTGGTGCGGAGAAACTGACGCATCTACTTGCCCGCCTGATGAATGGCACCCCAGTCATTACAGGCGCATCCCATAATTTAGGATTACCTGGTGTAGATATTTTGGGTAAACCTTTTGGTTGGCAACGTGGAGAGGGAGACTGGAATAAAGTTAGTGGAGTAGTTGCTAGAGGAGAGACTGTACAGGTGATTCAGGAAGTGGGTTCGACGTTGTGGCAAGAGCATCTACCCCAGAATCATCCGTTTGACTTTGGATTTCATGAAGCGAGCGTTCGCTCTTCCCCCACTCCCAAGGCGAGAATTTGGATTAGTTTCACTCAGCGCCAATTTTCTCCTGATTCAGATTTACCAAAAGTGCAGTGGCATCCAAGAGTTTTATGGATAGGGGTGGGTTGCGAGCGGGGTACTTCTAAAAAATTGATTGCCACTGCGATTCAGGAGGTGTTTCGGGCTCATCATTTAGCTGAGGGAGCGATCGCTGGTATTGCAACTATTAATATTAAAGCTGATGAAGTGGGATTAGTAGAATTTTGTCAAGAACGAAATTTACCTTTACATACTTTTTCAGCCGAGGTATTAAGTAGTATTGAAGTTCCCACACCTTCTAATATTGTTGCTCTGGAAGTAGGAACTCCTAGTGTTGCGGAAGCTGCCGCAATTTTAGGAGCAAGGCAATTTTTGCTGGGGGTAATGATGGAGGATAAAAAAGAATTAAATTCCCTCACAAATCTATTAGTTAGTAAGCAAATATTTCGCATAGAAGGTGAATCAGGAGCAGCCACTATTGCTGTTGCTGTAGCAGAAAAAGAATATACTGGCAGAACTGGAAAATTATTATTAGTTGGTATCGGCCCTGGTAAATTAGAACAGATGACATCCGCAGCTCAAACTGCTGTTAGTTATGCCGACGTTGTAATTGGTTATTCTCTTTATGTTGACTTGATTCAATCCTTATTAAATCCTGGACAAATAGTAGAAAAAATGCCAATTACTCAAGAACGAAAACGGGCAGCCAGGGCAATTGAGTTAGCAAATTTTGGCTTAACCGTGGCAGTTGTTTCTTCTGGAGATTGTGGAATTTATGGCATGGCAGGATTAGTTTTAGAACAGCTACGGGCAGGAGGTTGGAATGGAAAAATTCCCATGGTAGAAATCTTTCCTGGAGTTAGTGCTATACAAGCTGCAGCCGCTAGAATTGGTGCGCCATTAATGCACGATTTTTGTGCTATTAGCTTGAGCGATTTATTAACACCTTGGGAGGTAATAGAAAAACGTTTAATAGCTGTAGCGATCGCAGATTTTGTTGTAGCCATTTATAATCCTAAATCTCAAAATAGAACTGAACAATTAGTTAAGGCTGTGAATATTTTTCTAGAACACCGTCAACCTCAAACTCCAGTAGCAATTATCCGAGGTGCTTATCGAGAAAATGAGGAAATTACTTTGACAAATCTTGATAAATTATTAGAAGTTGATGTTGATATGTTAACTATAATTTTGATTGGTAATGAATCTACAGGAATTTATAGTAATTGGATGATTACACCAAGGGGTTATTTGGGTGTATAGGTTTGTAGTTGCGATGCGGCGCCATTCTTGAGGGGAACTAATAAAGGATAGTCAGCTTTTAGGCATTGGGCGCGAGCATTTTCTGCTAGCTTTCCAGAAATTTATCTCAACTGAAAACGCAACGGCATTCCATCAGACGGATAAATCAAAAGATTCTGCTCTAAGTACGATCCGGATGCGGGTAAAGAAACCTGAGCGATCATCTCTTGGAGCATAAATTCACCAATGAACAAGTAACTATTATAAAATTAACCCACCGCTTCAAACAGATATTGACATACTCACAATCAAGAGACTGTTTGTCAAGTTTTTAATTATGGTTGGTTACGGCGGACAACTAAAATTATGGTGATTACTAGGAGGTATGGACCAAATGGCCCACCATACACAAGAATTTAATCTGAGTTTTATAAGTAGGTTGGGTTGAGAAATGTTGAGCCTGTCGCCGACATGAACGCGGAGCCTCTCTGAAAGAGAAAACCCAAATATATGTAGCAATAGGCAATAGTAAAATTATTGCTGTTACTAAATTCAAAAATGTCTAATAGACTTGTGGCTTTCTAACAGAAAAAAAGGCGAAAACCCTGACTCTGTAAAGCTTATAGCTACTTAGAAGCTAAAAAACTGAAAATTACTGCTCCATCTAGGTTTGAGCGATTTTGTTCATCTATTAAGCGACAACTCTAATGGACTTGGTTAGACATAATAGACATCTCTAGGAATTATATCAACCTGTTCTCAAACTCTTGCTCATCTAGCTGTATTTCACACTGTTGAAAAATGTAGCTAACTACAGCAAATAATTGATCTAAATCTTGAAAGGTATAAAAAGTAAGATTTTGGGTAAAAATCTTTGCTTCTAATTTACCAAATTGCCAGATTTTGCCATTTGAAACAATTCCAAAAACTATCATCTCTGGATGTTCATTCAGTTTTTGGGCAGCTACCATTTCCGCCAAACATTGTCCCCATCCTTCCTCAAATTTATCTTGTTTTGCTTCTACTAAAAGTAGATAAGGTTTGTCAAAGACAACTTTTCCTAATGGAGAACGTTTAGCTAAAATGTACTCAGGAAAACTGGAAAGATGATCATTATAAACGAGAGACTGATGGCTCCATAAAATCAATTTATGGCAATAAAACTTCCAAACTTCTTTTAAGACTGGATAAATCAAATTTTCACAGATAGCAAATTCTGAGTTATCAACCACTCCTTCCCGCATGACTATTTCTATGTCATTTCTAAAATATTCAGGAACTGTAAATTCTGTCTCAACAATAAAATTAGTTTCCCTGTAGGTAATCTGAAATTCTTGGAGCACTGCACCAATACTTTTGTAACTACTAAATGACATATTAAATACTCATCATAAAAATAGAATTATGTAGGTGGGATTGAGAGATTGTTTGTAAAAGTCAGATTAAATTATTGCGTAGAGTGGGTGAGGCAGAAATATCTTTTCATAATCACCAAGATTTTAGTTGTCCGCCGTACCCAACCAAAATTAAGTATTCTAGCTATTTTAATATGGGCTTGATAAATAGTAAAATAGTAGTATGTGGGACAACTATAAATTAAACATTTAGCTCTACAGCAGAGCAACTATGAACTTCAAAATCATCTCCCACTACTATCTATAATTTAGTGGTATTTGATTGGCAAAAAAAATAGGCGATCGCTACTTTTTATGATTTTTATGATTCCGACATTTTTTATCCCCAAATATATCTATAACCTCTATAATACTCATCAAATAAAATTAATTAACAAATCATCATCCCACAAAAGTTCAACAGAAAATGTCTACAAACCTTTGGACTCGTCGTCATATTCTATCTTTGGCAGAATTTACATCTACCGAATATAATATTGTACTACAGACAGCAGCTAGTTTTCAAGAAGTTCTGAGTCGTCGAATGAAAAAAGTACCAGCATTGCAAGGTCACGTAGTAGCAAATTTATTCTTTGAGCCTTCTACGCGTACTCGTAATAGTTTTGAACTTGCTGCCAAACGTTTGTCTGCTGATACTTTAAATTTTACACCAGGAACCTCATCTCTAAGCAAGGGAGAAACTATTCTTGATACGGCTATGATATATCTAGCAATGGGCACAGATCTGATGGTGATTCGACATCGCGATGCGGGAGTTCCCCTGGCGATCGCTTCTGCAATGGATCAAAACGGTTATCGAGTTCGAGTTTTAAATGCAGGAGATGGTCAACATGAACATCCTTCTCAAGCTTTACTTGACTTATTTACTATCTGTACCTTGTTAGATTCAACTCAACCGAAAATAGAACTTTTAGTAGGAAAAAAAATTGCTATTGTGGGAGATATTCTACATTCTCGGGTAGCACGATCTAATATTTGGAGTTTGACCGCTTCTGGTGCTGAAGTACATTTAGCCGGAACTCCTACTTTATTACCTAAATATTTTGCTGAATTTGGTAATAATAGACCTAGTAAATTATTTTTACATTGGCATATTGAACCTGCTTTAGAAAATGCCGATTTTGTGATGACTTTACGTTTGCAAAAAGAAAGGATGACCCAACATTTGCTGCCTAGTTTACGGGAATATCATCAACTATTTGGTATTACGAGAGAACGGCTCAAACTTTGTCAACCAGGAGTCAAATTATTACACCCAGGGCCAGTTAATCGAGGCGTAGAAATTAGTTCTGACTTAATGGACGACCCTCAGTTAAGTTTAATTTCTCAACAAGTAACCAGTGGTATTGCTATACGCATGGCTTTACTATATCTCTTGGGTGGTGGCAAAACTGAGAAGTAAAAAAACCATGAATTATAATTTGACAGAACCTTTATCTATTCCCGATACCCTACAAGAACAGGATAACTTTGCTATTAGTATCGCTCCTTTATCTATTGCTGATATCTACGCTTTAGCAGATAATCCAGCAAATGGTGCTGTAGTAGTCATGAGTGGAATGGTTCGCAATCAAACAGACGGTAAGTCTGTAGTTGCCTTAGAATACCAAGCTTATCAACCTATGGCGATCAAAGTATTTGAGCAAATTGCTGCAGAAATTCGCCGTCAATGGCCAGAAATTAATACAGTAGTAATTCATCATAGAGTAGGACGTTTACAGATTAGTGAAATTAGTGTGTTAGTGGCCATTGGCTGTCCACACCGTTCAGAAGCTTTTGCAGCCTGTCATTATGTTATTGATACTTTAAAACATACAGCACCTATTTGGAAAAAGGAACATTGGGCTGATGGCTCCAGTAGTTGGGTAAGTATTGGAGCTTGTGAACAACAATAGATTTCTTGCAGAGGTAAGGAAATCGAGAATCGCGACAATAACTCACAAATCTGCCATGATTAAATCATTTGGGCAACAAGTCTAAGAATTGCCACTCAGAGACAAATTAGGAACTTGAACAAACATTTTTCGTCCCTAAAAATATATAGAGTAAACGAGCTAAAAGCATTGAGCCAATTATGTCGATGAGTCAATATATATCTGTACCATTGTCTAAGGTTGAGCAAACCTTTTTGCAAGTGGAATTGCCACCGGAAAAACTATCTAACTATGATCTAGTATTGCGATGCCAACAAGGTAGTCGCCCCAATAGAACTGTATTTGCAGAACTTCTACATCGGTATCAACTTCATGTAGACAAAATTTTGTACCACTTTGCCCCCGATTGGCAAGAACGGTCAGATTTGGCTCAAGAGGTATGGCTCCGTGTTTACCGTAGTATCAAAGGTCTACAAGAGCCAGCTAAGTTTAAAAGTTGGCTAAGTCGTATAACTACTAACCTGTTTTATGATGAGTTGCGGAAACGAAAACGAGTGAGCCAGTCTCTATCATTGGATGCTCCTCTAGCTTTAGAGGATGGTATTATTGAATGGGAAATTGCTACAAACACCCCTGGGCCCGAAGAAGAATTGACTACACAAGAATTTTATGACCGTCTCAGGGATGCGATCGCACAGTTACCAGAAGTATTCAGAATAACTATTGTCCTCAGAGAAATTGAAGGTTTGTCCTATGAAGAAATTGCCGAAATTACGGGAGTTTCTCTAGGAACTGTTAAATCAAGAATTGCTAGAGCTAGACAAAGATTACAATTGCAACTTCAAAAATATTTAGATATTTAATATTTTTATTTTGTTGTCAATCATTCATAAAATTAAGCCAAAAAGTAGGATAATAAAATTCATTATTTTGGTCAACAATAATTGAGTTTGATGATAAATTTATTCAATAAATTTCATAGTTATGTGTGGTGTAAAAATGAGTGCAAATTTTAATTTAGATAATTGGGATAATCAACATCAGGGTGGAAAAAACACTATGAAACAGGAAAAATTTGAATTAGTAAATGCATACTTGGATGGTGAAGTAACTCCGTCAGAACGAAGAGAGGTAGAAGCTTTATTGGCTACAGATCCAATTGCTAAACATCTTTATGAGAGGCTACTACAACTACGTTCTGAGTTACAAAGAATACAAATATCCCCAACAGTAGAGCCTGTAGAGAGAACTGTTGAGCAAGTGTTTGACAAAATTGACCGCAGAGCCAAACGTAATTTTGTCTTAGCAGGTAGCGCGATCGCTGGTCTATGTGTAGCATTTATATCAGGATTTTTCTATACTATTCGTTCTCCCATAACTCAGTTAGCAGAGAGCTCTAATCCTGAACCAGTGCAGGTTGCTTTAAATGAACCTGTTATAGAAATAGTGAACCCTTAT
>JAJEAQ010000203.1 GCA_022822685.1 Trichodesmium sp. jk18x7bins.61 | reverse complement strand
TTTTCTTGAAAGCAAAGTCCGTTTTGGGGCTGATGAATCTCATCTGTTTAAAAGTCTTATCTAGTTGTTAATTAATATATTTTCCTCAATCATATCAATCTTTGAATTGGCTCACTTAAAAATTGCTAGAATCTTAGAAATCTTTCTATCTTCTCCATTCTCTATCACCAATTCCTTATTATCGTTCGCCACATTTTCAGCATAAAGTTTAAGAAAACGTCAGACACGATGTGAACTAATTACCTAAAATGATTATGAATTAAAGCTTTCAAGTAAATCAAAGATTGCTTCGCGCTTTTGATTTTTGATTTTCGTGAAACGGTATTAGAAATTGAGGCATCAGTGATTATATATTGTGGCAGCTAAAAATAAGGGCTAAAATTTTGTAGCAATATTGATCAAGAAAGAATTCAGTCGGATAGACTCAAGAATTAATTTGATTCTTTCTGTTGCATTTTGCTTTTAGCTTCCCCTGTATTCGGCAATGAAATTAGTATTACTTTTGATCGAAAAAATTATGTCTTTAACAGAACAAATCCTCTCGCAAATTCCAGGAAATCCATTAGAAGGTTTACGACGAGTCGCTCAAATTTGGCAACAACTTAGAGAAAACAAGACTCCAATTCCTCAGACTGTTAAGACAGAAGCTCAGTCATTGGGAAATTGCGACTGGAATATAGTAATTTGTGGAGGTACTCTCGGTATACTTATAGGCGCTACGTTAACAAAAAAAGGTTGGCGGGTTGCCCTGCTAGAAAGAGGTATTCTCAAAGGCCGAATACAAGAGTGGAACATCTCTCGCAAGGAACTAGAAACATTTATAGAGCTAAACCTGCTCTCCTCAGAAGAACTAGAAACAGCGATCGCCACTGAATACAACCCAGCCCGGATTAGTTCTCCAGATCGTCCCGAAATTTTGGTCAAAGATGCCCTCAATATTGGCGTAGATCCAGTTTACCTTCTGGAAACATTAAAACAGCGCTTCCTAGAAGCAGGCGGTCAACTATTTGAACATACAGCCTACACAGCAGCAACCATTCATCCAGATGGGTTAAACATTCACACAATTAATGGCCAATCATTCACAACCCGTCTACTTCTAGATGCCAAGGGACATTTTTCTCCCATTGTTCAACAAGCACGTCAAGGCAAAAAACCTGATGGCATCTGCTTAGTAGTTGGTACCTGTGCCACTGGACACCCAAAAAACCATACAGGCGACATCTTTGCCTCATTCACGCCCATACAAAACCAATTTGACACCCTCTCCGTGCCTTCAGGCCAGAGAGGATGTCAATAATATCACAAACCTTAGAAAAAATATAAATCAAGGTTGGATGAAGTCAAGTATTACTTATAAGTTTTCTTGGCGTTGCTGAATGGTAATGATTTTTAGATTAACTATCAACGAAAAAATATATTTTCCGATTTTAGCCTCAGTTAGTGACCATTACATTTCAGCAACGCCGGAATTCTTGGTAGTGCATCAGCAAAGTGTGGCATAGGTAAGCATATCTTTTGGGGTTGCTGATTTGGTAATGCTCTTGAGTATTTATGAATCGTACAACTATAGTTTTTTCGTAGACATTGGAGACAAAAGCATCATGATTAACCCATCGATCGCGCATTTGCTTTTTCCCAATCCCTATCTAAGCCTTTACCCTCAACTCCCCCTAGCTTCTACAGTTACTAATGAATTAGAACATCAACAACTTTGTTCAGCGCTACAGAATGAGAAGCCTTAAAAAGAACACGATCACCAGGTTGTAAAAATTCCTGTAAATACCTTGCTAATTTCTGATGAGCATCATTAGAGCTAATATTTTCTACCTGTATAAACCCTAAACCAGCAGCACCCTTAGCCATTGCCAGTGCTTCTTCAAAATCTGCCAAAATAAATAAACCATCAATATTACAACTTCGCACAAAATCGCCTACTTTTTGATGAAACAAAGCTGATTTATCTCCTAATTCTTTCATAGTTCCTAGTACAGCAATATGACGTTTGCCAGGAGTTTCAACTAACAAATTAAGAGCAGCCATCATCGATTCTAATCCAGCATTATAAGTTTCATCTAGAATCACAATATCATGATCTAAATTATATCTTTTTGCCCTACCTGCCGGTAATTGAACTGATAAATTTTTACTCAAAGGTTGAAAAATAGTTTTTGCTGGAAGATTTTTTCCATGAATCACCTGAAAAACAGCTAATGCTGCTAAATAATTAGAAGCATTATGAATACCTGGTAGAGGTAATGGCAAATTTAAACCATCAACATTGATATTTTGAGAATCAATGAATTTTCCTTGTAAATCACCACCCTCTAAACCATAAGTAAAAGTTTCTCCTGACCAAAACTTAGCTGCAGTTTCCATTAATCGAGAGTTGTCATAGTTGAGGATAGCCATACTATCAGAAGACATTTCCGCTAATAATTCACACTTGGCTTGAGCGATCGCTTCTTCCGAACCCAAACGACCAATATGAGCAGTACCAACATTAGTAATTAAGCCAATTGTAGGGTTGGCAATATTTGTTAATTCTGCTATCTCTCCCACTCCCCGCATTGCCATTTCTACCACAGCATAGCGATCATCAGAGTCAAGTTGTAGTAGAGTTTTAGGGACACCTATTTCATTGTTATAGTTAGCTTCAGTTTTCAGAACTTGACCATGAGTACCCAAGACTGCAGCGATTAATTCCTTAGTAATTGTTTTTCCCACGGAACCTGTAATTGCAATTACAGGAATAGAAAACCTACCTCGCCACCAACGAGCAATTGTTTGATAAGCTTTCAAAGTATTTTCAACCTGTAATATAGGCACATTATATGAACCTTGTTCAACCTCGGTATCTAAGAAACATTCTTGTTCAACAATCACGCAGGAAGCCCCTTTTGCTATTGACTCTTGCACAAATTGATGGCCATCAAATTTCTCCCCTCGTAACGCCAAAAATCCTTCACCAGACTTAAACTTACGAGTATCTGTGTTGATACCTCTAATTAACGTAGTTTCAGGAAGATGCAAACTTGTAAGTGGTGTAAAAGTTAATATTTCACGAAGTTGGGATAAGGTAATACGACAAACCATAGTTACTGGCAGTCCTAATCTAACATGCGTAATAATTATATAAGAGTATTGACTATTATTGAACTCAACTTATTCCCTAGAAGCTAACTGAATAATCAGGAAAAAGTAGAAAAATTATAGAATTCCCTACCTTCTGTAAAATCTTGTTTTGAAGTTGAGTAAATTGTGTTATAAGTAGGAATCTATTGTAGGCAAAGTAGCTAAATTTAGCTACTCAAATATCATGTAAATTTTAGATAAACGCAATTATAGTAAATGATCTATTTATAGTTATTAGACCCCCAAAAACATAAGTTACTTTTAGAGCTTAAAGGTTATAGTTATTAACGCTCATGGCAATCATATATAACTATCAAATCCTTAATCAGATTATTTTTAGTCATCAATTACTCCTGTTGAGATTTCAGCTAAACTGATATATACAAATAACAGAAAATGTCAGTATTAGCAAAATCTTTACCAAAAGTTCATAAAACCTCAGTGAGATTTGAAGATAATGAGAGTGATAGGAACCACTAAGATAGGAATCACTAAACTTTGTAACTCCCATGTTATTTTATGGCAGCTCTGAGTTATCTTAACAAGAAAGATAGATTTCATCCATATTTAGTAAAGACGAATAAAATCCATCATCACCGTTGTGAGTAAAGCTCAACTAGGGAATAGGAGGAGTAGGGAGAGATTTATAAGAGTATTTACAGATGAAAACCACTAATTTCAGGAATGAGGGATTGTATCTGGATTTTCACTAAGCACGAAGGCTAGGCCAAAAATCCAATTGTCTTTCTAAATGGGTTTTCCTGTCCCCTGACTTCTTTAGAGGAAAGTAGTTTATACGCTGGCTGCTTTTCTCTCACCGCTAAATCTGGCTATGATAGCGGGAATCTCCAGCAGCTATTTCTGATCAAAAATATTATGGATAAATATCAAAAACAGAAATCTCAAGATGAACAAGACATTTATAGCCATTTTCTTCAATTAATAGACCTTGAGTCTTCAAAAAAGATACTTGAAAGATTTAGGATTTTATTTATTAATGGTTCTGGATATCCTGACACAGAGGTGTCTCAAGCACTGGGAAGAATTGCAGTATTACCAGAGATTGAAGATGAGTTTAATTTTATACTAAATCGTTGCTGTCATATATTGATCAACAGAAAGCAACTCTATAATTACAAAAAAG